>JAISXG010000009.1 GCA_031270605.1 Oscillospiraceae bacterium
ATATCAGCATCGACGGCCTCAAACGCGCCTGTGAAAACAGCGCCTGCTCGTTCTGCACAAAATGCTTCACGGGCAACACAAGCACCCAGCGCAAGGATGATTTTGAGGAATCCATGGAGTTTTTCGAAAGCGAGGAAACCGCATGAAGCTTACATTCACAAAGATGCACGGCTGCGGCAACGACTATGTCTATGTCAACTGCTTTGTTTATCAAATTGATGATCCGGAGTCGCTCGCCATTCGCCTTTCTGACAGGCATTTCGGCGTCGGCGGCGACGGCTTGGTGCTCATTTGCAAAAGCGAGGCTGCAGACGCGAGAATGCGCATGTTCAATCTTGACGGCAGCGAGGGCAACATGTGCGGCAACGCCATTCGCTGTGTGGCAAAATATCTTTATGACAACAAAATGGTCACAAAAGATGTGATCACAATTGAAACGCGCAGCGGCGTCAAAACCCTGCGGCTTTCTGTTGAAAACGGTCTGGTCGCTTCTGTCCGCGTTGACATGGGCGCGCCTGTTTTGCGGCCAGAGAACATCCCTGTGAAGCTGCCCGGCGACAAAATCGTGGCGGCGCCCGTAACGGTTGCGGGCAAAGACTATCAAATCACCTGTGTTTCCATGGGCAATCCCCACGCGGTGGTGTTCTGCAACGATGTTGCGGGCCTGAACCTTTGTGAAATCGGCCCGCTGTTCGAGCATCACAAGCTGTTCCCTGAGCGTGTCAACACCGAATTTGTGAAGGTGCTTGACAAAAACACCCTTGAAATGCGCGTTTGGGAGCGCGGCAGCGGCGAAACCCTTGCCTGCGGCACGGGCGCGTGCGCCACGGTGGTTGCGGCCACGCTCAACGGCTTTTGCAAGCGGGGCGAGGATGTGCGCGTAAAGCTCATCGGCGGTGAGCTTGTGATTCGTTACACCGATGAAACCGTTTTCATGACGGGTCCCTGCGAAAGTGTGTTTGAAGGCACAATAACGGTTTGATCTTTATTTTGTAAAGTATACTGCATCGCGTGCAGTTTTCATACGGCGCCGCTCAAAGTGCGTGCAAACAAAGAGCCGTTTGCGCGTCCACGACGCTACATTCCATTTAAGATTTTTGGAGGGAGTTTATGACTACTAAGTTTATTTTTGTGACGGGCGGCGTTGTTTCAGGCTTGGGAAAGGGCATTACGGCGGCGAGCCTCGGGCGGCTGCTCAAGCAGCGCGGGTTAAAAGTTGCGGCGCAAAAGCTTGACCCTTATATGAACGTTGACCCGGGCACCATGAGCCCGTTTCAGCACGGTGAGGTGTTTGTGACTGACGACGGCGCCGAAACGGACCTTGATCTTGGCCATTATGAGCGCTTTATAGATGAAGACCTGACAAAATTCTCAAACCTTACATCCGGTAAAGTTTATTGGAATGTGCTCAACCGTGAGCGCAGCGGCGGATATCTCGGCGAAACGGTGCAGGTGATTCCCCACATCACGGGCGAAATCATCGGTTTCATTTACCGCAGCGCGGAGAAAAGTCAGGCGGACGTGCTCATCACAGAAATCGGCGGCACAACGGGCGACATTGAGAGTCAGCCGTTTCTTGAGGCGATCCGCCAAATCTCCCTTGAAAAAGGCGCGGAGAATTGCCTGTTCATCCATGTGACCCTTGTGCCGTTTTTGAGAGGCTCAAACGAACACAAATCAAAGCCCACCCAGCACTCTGTGAAAGAGCTGCGATCCATGGGTATTTCACCGAATATTATCATTGCCCGCGCGGACGAGCCCCTGGACGAGGGCATCAAAGCAAAAATCTCCCTGTTTTGCAATGTAAAGCGCGACTGCGTGATTGAAAACCTTACCCTCCCCTGCCTTTATGAAGCGCCGCTGATGCTGCACGAAAACGGGCTGGACGCGGTTGTTTGCCGCGAGCTTTCACTGAAAACCCCCGAGCCTGACCTTGCCGAGTGGCGCGCCATGACAGAAAAAATTTCTCATGTGAACAAAACAACAACCATCGCCATTGTGGGCAAATATGTCAGGCTGCACGACGCGTATCTGTCAATTATTGAGAGCCTGCACCACGCGGGCTTTGAAACCGGTTCGGATGTGCGCATTCAATGGGTGGACAGCGAGGATGTCACGGAAGACACAGCCCCCGAACTGCTTGCGGGCATTGACGGCATGATCGTGCCCGGCGGTTTTGGCGACCGCGGGATTCAGGGCAAGATCATAGCCTGCAAATACGCGCGTGAGAAGGACATCCCCTATCTTGGCATCTGCCTTGGCATGCAGATTGCCGTGATTGAATTCGCCCGCCATGTCTGCGGCCTTACGGACGCGCATTCGGCCGAATTCAACCCCCACTCCCCCCACCGCGTGATTGATTTGATGGAGGAACAGCTTGCCGTTGTCAACAAGGGCGGCACGATGCGCCTTGGAGCCTACCCCTGCAAAATCAAAGAGGGTACCACCATGCACCGTCTTTATGGCCGCGATCAAATCAGCGAGCGTCACCGCCACCGCTTTGAATATAATAATACATACAGAGAAATCCTCAGCAATAACGGTATGCTCATTTGCGGCACATCCCCCGACGAAAAGCTGGTTGAGGCCGTGGAGCTGCCGTCAAACCGCTTTTTTGTGGGCGTACAATACCACCCCGAATTCAAAAGCAGGCCCAACAAGCCCCACCCGCTGTTTTTGGGCCTTGTGAAGGCGGCGCTTGAGGGCAAAGAATAATCTTTGCTTTTGGCGGTTGCATATTTTATCATAACCGGCAAATTTCTGCTTTGCAGAGAATAGAATGAACCATGACATTGCCGGATAGAAAAGTATCTTTTATAGTCAAACCAATTGAAAACCAATGCGTCTTTGCGGCCCTTTTTCCGCCTGTTGTCGTTAGGCTCCTTTTCATACGCAAGTATGCTTTCGTCCCCTGCCTAAACAGCCGAAAAAACTCCTCCCAAATACCACATCGCTTTTCAAGTGGTTTGACTATAACATAGAGTTTTATTCTTTTTCTCTATAAATTTCGGCAAAAAATATTGCCGCGTAATACCCGATCAACCCCTTCCGCACAGCGTGCATAGCACACACTTTACAGAAAGGAAAAAATAGTAACATGAACATCAACCAAAATTATCTCAACCTGAAAGACAGTTATCTGTTTTTTACCATCGCAAAAAAAGTGCAGGAATATCAAGCGGCACATCCCGAAGATGAGGTCATCCGTTTGGGCATCGGCGATGTGACGCTTCCCCTTGTTCCCGCCGTGACAGGCGCCATGAGCAAAGCCGTTGCGGAAATGGACGACGCCGCCACCTTCAAAGGCTATGACGAGTATCAGGGATATGACTTTTTAAAACAAGCGGTCTGCGGCTATTATGCGAAAAAAGGCGTAAGGCTCGGCATTGATGAGGTTTTCATCAGTGACGGCGCAAAGAGTGACCTGGGCAATATTCTCGATATTTTCAGCACAGACAACACCGTGCTGATTCCCGACCCCGTTTACCCCGTTTATGTTGACACCAACATCATGGCGGGCAGAACGATAAAATTTTTGAACGGAACCGATGGGAACAGCTTTTTGCCACTGCCGGAAGCGGATACCGCGGGGGACATTGTGTATCTCTGTTCGCCCAACAATCCCACCGGCGCGGTGTACTCCAAAGAGCAACTGCAGCTTTGGGTGAACTGGGCAAAAGAAAATGATGCCGTTCTTCTGGTTGACAGCGCTTATGAGATTTTTATCAAAGACCCTTCTCTGCCCACAAGCATTTATCAAATTGAAGGCGCGAAGGAATGCGCCATTGAATTCTGCTCGCTGTCGAAAACCGCGGGCTTCACAGGCACACGCTGCGGCTACACGGTTGTACCGCAGGCTCTCATTAGAAACGACACGCCCCTTAACAAGCTCTGGCGGCGGCGGCAGAGCACAAAATTCAACGGCGTGCCATACATCGTGCAGCGGGGCGCGGAGGCCGTGTTCACCGAAACCGGCTTTGCGCAAATCAAAGAAAGTATTGACTACTACCTTGAAAACGCCCGTATGATTGCCGCAACGCTCACATCGCTTGGCATCCCCTTTACCGGCGGCAGCAACTCGCCGTACATCTGGCTGCAATGCCCGAACGGGCTTTCTTCATGGGAGTTCTTTGACTTTCTGTTGTCAAAATACAACATCGTCGGCACACCGGGCGCGGGCTTTGGGGAGAATGGAGAAGGCTTCTTCCGCTTAACCGCCTTCGGCAGCCGGGAAAATGTAATGAAAGCCATGGAGCGGCTGAAATCCATGAAGCCGTAACTTTTTCATAATTAAATAGCAAACAAAAACAGGCACAAGCCGCTTTCAGCGCGGTTTGTGCCTGTTTTTTAGATTTATAGCCGATTATCTTAAAAAGTGGCCGCAAGATTGCGAGGATGTTTTCATTTTGCAAGGCGCGCGCCGTCGGCAGGCTTTCTCCTGTCAAGGCGGGCAACACAGCAAAACGGAAAACAGACCACAAGATTGGGATAGTTTTTAAGATAATCGGCTATAATTATAGTTTATATTCTTCTCCATGCTTTAAATTTATCAACTTATACAAATCGCAAAATACAGCTTGACAAATTTAATTAACACTATTATAATGCTAACATAGTTAGGTAATTTTTTTGGGAGGTGATGAATTGGACTATAAAGCATTGGCCGCGGAATTTATGGAAAGTTTTTTTATTCTGAACCATACAAGGCCGCAGAGAAGAATGCGGGAATGCATGCAGGGGGAAGCGTTTGTGATCCAGTTCCTTTCGCACGCGCAGCGGCCCGTGATTCCAAGCGAGATCAGCGCCACAATGGGCATCAGCTCCGCACGGATCGCCGCCGCGTTGGGCAGTCTTGAAAACAAAGGCCTGGTTACCCGAAGAATCAACCCGAGCGACCGCAGGAGGATTCTGGTGGAACTGACCGGGGAGGGTGAAGCGATGGCGAAAGAACACCATCAAATGGTTCTGGAACACATGACCAAAATGCTTTCCCTTTTGGACGAAACAGACGCGACCGAATATGTGCGGCTCACCGGTAAGCTGGCCGAACGCATATCGGAATCCGGGGAGTTCACGATCTCAGGGCCGCCGCTCCCCAAACAGCAGGAGACAACATGATTCATGCGCTAAGTATGCAGCGCCGATATCCCAAGGAGGATTTTGAATGTTAAAACTTTTTAAGCGCCTGAACGCAAGGGAATGGGCAATGGCCGCCGTTTGCCTTGTGTTTATTGTTTTTCAGGTGCAGCTTGACCTAAAATTGCCGGAATTCATGTCGGAAATCACGCGGCTTACGCAAACACCGGGAAGCGCCATGGCCGACGTCTGGCGCCAGGGGGGCTATATGATGCTGTGCGCTTTGACCAGCTTCGCCTGCACTGTGGTCGTGGGATTTTTCGCGGCCCGGGTTTCGGCCTCCTTTTCAAGAAGACTGCGCAGCCTTCTGTTCTCGAAAGTGGATTCCTTTTTTATGGAGGAGATCAGCCGTTTTTCCACCGCAAGCCTCATCACACGCTCCACAAACGACGTCACACAGGTGCAAATGGTGCTCAATATGGGCCTGCAGCTTGTGGTCAAAGCGCCGATCATGGCGGTTTGGGCGATCACAAAAATTGCGGGCAAAGGCCTTGAGTGGACAATGGCAACAGGCGTTGCGGTGCTGATTCTCATCACAATGATCGTTTCGCTTTTGATCTTTGTGATGCCCAAGTTTCAGAAAATGCAGTCGCTGACCGACAACCTCAACCGCGTCACAATGGAAAATCTCTCAGGCCTGCGGGTTGTGCGCGCCTATAACGCCGAGCATTATCAGGAGGCAAAATTTGAAGAAGCCAATAAAGAGCTGACAGACACGCAGCTGTTCACCAGCCGCGGCATGGCTGTAATTAATCCTGTTATGAACATTTTAATGGGCGGCATTTCCCTTTCAGTTTACTGGATCGGCGCCTATTTGATCAACGCCGCGCAGGCGATGGAGAAGCTGCCGCTCTTCGCGAATATGGTTGTCTTTTCTTCCTATGCCGTGCAGGTGATTATGTCCTTCATGATTCTTGCCATCATTTTTGTGCTGCTGCCCCGCGCTGCGGTTTCTGCAAAGCGCATTCAGGAGGTGCTGAATACACTCCCAGGCATTCTCGACGGCAGCGTCATGCAGGGGATTCCCGCATGCGAGGGCGAGGTTACATTCCGCGGCGTCAGTTTCAAATACCCCGGCGCGGCCGATTATGTGCTGCAAGACGTCAGCTTTTCTGTAAATAAAGGCGAAACGGTGGCTTTCATCGGCTCAACCGGCAGCGGAAAAAGTACGCTGATCAACCTTGTGCCACGCTTTTTTGACGCAACAGAGGGTGAAATCCTTGTCAGCGGCGTGAATATAAAAGATTATACGCATGAAGCGCTTAACAACAAAATCGGATATGTTCCCCAGAAGGCGGTGCTCTTTAAAGGCTCTGTCGCCTCCAATGTAGCGTATGGCGATAACGGGCGGGACGCCCCGACACAGGACGACATCCGCAGTGCGGTGCAGATTGCCCAGGGCGGGGACTTTGTGGAAAAAATGGAAAACCGGTACCACGCAGACATTGCCCAAGGCGGCACCAATATTTCCGGCGGGCAAAAACAACGCCTTTCGATCGCCCGTGCCGTTTGCCGCAAGCCTGAAATCTATATCTTTGACGACAGCTTCTCGGCGCTTGACTACAAAACAGACCGCCTTCTGCGCACCGCGCTGAAAAAAGAAACGGCGGGCGTCACAAGCATGATTGTGGCGCAGCGCATCGGCACGATTTTGGACGCAGACCAAATTATTGTTCTGGACGAAGGCCGCATCGTCGGCAAAGGCAAACACAAAGAGCTGCTGAAAAGCTGCGAAGTATATAAAGAAATTGCAATGTCTCAGTTAAGCGAGGAGGAATTGGCCGTATGAGTGAAAAAAGACCAACGAGACCCGGCCCTGGGCCGGGGCCGATGATGGGGCCGGGACCCCGGGGCGGTATGATGGGCGCCATGGAAAAACCCAAAAGCTTTGGCGGCACAATGAAAAAGCTCCTTCGCTACTGCAAAAGGTATCTGCCCGTTATCATTATTGCGGTCGTCTCTGCCGGCGCCTCCTCCGTTTTCCATGTTCTCGCGCCGAACAACCTTAAAAATCTTGGCGGTGAAATTGAAAAGGGCCTTCCCGCGCTGATCAACGGTATTCCCGTCGTCAACAGCATTGACCTTGCCGCCGTGGCGCGCATCGCATGGTTCAGTGTGTTTCTGTTTTCCGCCTCCCTGCTGCTGAATTTACTGCAGAGCCAAATCATGGCCACCATCACGCAAAAAACCTCAAAACGCCTGCGTACGGATATCTCACAAAAAATCAACCGCCTGCCCTTAAAATATTTTGACAAGATCAGTCAGGGCGATGTGCTCAGCCGTGTGACGAACGATGTGGACATCATCGGCCAGACGCTCAACCAAAGTATCGGCGCCCTTGTGAACTCTGTGACCATGTTTATCGGCTCCATGGTGATGATGTTTGTCAACAACTGGATTCTGGCGCTCACGGCAGTCTGTTCAAGCATGGCCGGTTTTTTCTTTATGACTCTGATTATGAAAAAATCCCAGAAACATTTCTCTGCGCAGCAAAACTCGCTGGGCGCCATCAACGGCCACATTGAAGAAATTTACACGGGCCACAATGTGGTCAAGGCATATAACGGCAGCAGAAAAGAGAAAGAAACTTTTGAGAGCATCAACGACAAGCTTTATGTAAGCGCGTGGAAATCGCAGTTTTTGTCGGGGCTGATGATGCCCCTCATGGGCTTTATCGGGAACTTCGGCTATGTGGCCGTCTGCGTAGTCGGCGCAACGCTCACAATAAACGGTGCAATCGATTTCAGCGTCATTATCGCTTTCATGGTTTACATCCGCCTGTTCACCCAGCCGCTGTCACAGATTGCGCAGGCCTTCAACACCCTGCAAAGCACGGCGGCAGCCGGTGAGAGGGTGTTTGAATTTCTGGAAGAGAAAGAGCTGCAAAACGAAAGCCACAAGCAAACCCGCCTCGAAAAAATTACGGGCGAAGTGGAATTCCGGCATGTGAACTTTGGCTATGTGCCGGAAAAAACCGTCATCAACAATTTTTCAGCCAAAATCAAGGCGGGGCAAAAGGTGGCGATCGTGGGACCCACCGGAGCCGGCAAAACAACCATCGTGAATCTGCTGATGCGATTTTATGAGCTGGGCGGCGGCGAAATTCTGCTTGACGGCGTGCCGATCAATCAGGTTCCACGTGAGAACGTGCACGAACAGTTCGGCATGGTGCTGCAGGACACATGGCTGTTTGAGGGCACGATTCGTGACAATATCATTTATGACAAACAGGGCGTGAGCGACGAGCAGGTTGTCGCCGCATGCAAAACGGTAGGACTGCACCACTTTATCAGGACCCTGCCGGATGGCTATAATACCGTGCTCAACGCGAAAGCAAGCCTTTCGGAGGGGCAAAAGCAGCTTGTCACCATTGCCCGCGCGATGATTCAAAACGCGCCGCTGCTGATTCTTGACGAGGCCACCAGTTCTGTCGACACAAGAACCGAGCGCATTGTGCAAAAGGCCATGGACCGGCTGACAGAGGGCAGAACCTCCTTTGTGATCGCGCACCGCCTTTCCACCATTAAAAACGCGGATCTGATCCTTGTGATGCGCGACGGCGACATTGTGGAAAACGGCACACATGAAGAACTGCTCGCGAACGAGGGCTTCTATGCCGAACTTTACAACAGCCAATTCGAGCATGTGGCATAACATCCCATCATTTGAAAAGCAGGCGGAAATCCCGCCTGCTTTTTTGCGCGCCCGTCCTGAAAAATTGCTCCAACCGGGGCATGTTCAGAAATTGGCAATACACCCTGAACTTTTGTGTAAATTATTGGCGCGAAAGTGCATATATTAAAAAGAGGTCAAAGGCGCCCTTGTTACATATACAAGGGCGCTTTGTCGCTTTTTTTAAGAGGATAAAGGAAAACACTCCTCATAGACGAAAGGATGGTTATTCAGAATGTGCGGAATTGCAGGACTCATCGATTTCACCGACGACGCGAGACAATATAAAGAGGCTTATAAAAAAATGCTGCAGTCTTTAAGCCGGCGCGGGCCGGACGAAAACGGAAGCTATCTCACCCCGAAGGCGTGCCTGCTGCATGCCCGGCTCTCAGTGGTTGACCCCGAAAACGGCAAACAGCCCATGCGTGAGCAGGCGGGGGAAGAGGAAGCTGTTTTAATTTATAACGGAGAACTATATAACGCCGAGGATTTGCGCAAAGAGCTGCGGTCGCTTGGGCACCGCTTCAAAGAACGCTCAGACACCGAGGTGCTGCTGCACACCTATCTTGAATGGGGAGAAGCATGTGTCGAGCACCTCAACGGCATTTTTGCCTTTGCCGTTTGGGACTCAAAAAAACAAATCCTTTTCGCCGCGCGTGACCGCATGGGCGTAAAGCCCTTTTTCTATGCCCTCGCGGGGGGAAAATTCATTTTTGCCTCTGAAATCAAATCCCTGCTCTGCCACCCGCTTGTGAATGCTGAAATCAATGCGGAAAGCATTGCCGAGCTGCTGCTCATCGGCCCCGGCAGAACCCCGGGCTACGGTGTGTTCTGCGGCATTGACGAACTCAAGCCCGGCCACTGCGCCGTATTTTCACAGGACGGCAGGCTTTCTGTGCGGCCTTATTGGCGCCTTCGGGCAAGAGATCACAAAGAGAGCTTTGATGAAACGCTTGAAAACGTGCGTTTTCTTGTGAAAGACGCTATTCACCGGCAGACGGTGTCTGACGTGCCGCTGTGCGCGTTTCTTTCAGGCGGGCTGGACTCCAGCGCCATTTCAGCGCTTTCGGGCGTTTCGCACACGTTCTCTGTAGAGTATGCAGAGAATGAAAAATACTTCAAAAAAAGCCTTTTTCAGCCC
This sequence comes from Oscillospiraceae bacterium, assembly GCA_031270605.1. GTDB lineage: Bacteria > Bacillota > Clostridia > Oscillospirales > Acutalibacteraceae > JAISXG01. The sequence goes on from JAISXG010000009.1 coordinate 9,950, forward strand.
GACAGTGACAACGCCTATATTGAAAAAATGACAAGTTTCCTCGGCATTGAACACACCAACGTCACACTCGAAACCGACGAACTTGTCGACGCCCTGTTTGAGGCTGTGGAGGCGCGCGACCTGCCCGGCATGGCCGACGTTGACAGCTCGCTTCTTCTGTTTTGCCGCGAGGTGAAAAAATATGCGACGGTCGCCCTTTCAGGCGAATGCGCCGACGAACTGTTCGGCGGCTACCCCTGGTATCGCGACGACAAAATTTTAAACCGCGAAGGTTTTCCGTGGTCACAGTCCACAGCCTATCGCGCCACGTTCGGCAAAGACGAACTCTGGAACGCGATTGACCCGATGGCTTATGTGCAAAACAAATATCTCGGGACGGTTGAAAGCTCTGAAATGCTCGGCACAGAGCCAGACAAAGAGCGCCGCATGAAGCAGATGTTCCGCCTGAACACCGACTGGTTCATGCAGACCCTGCTTGACCGCAAAGACCGCATGAGCATGTTCAGCGGCCTTGAGGTGCGCGTGCCGTTCTGCGACCACCGCCTCACGGAATACCTTTATAATACCCCGTGGGAAATGAAAAATTATCAGGGCCGGGAAAAGGGCCTTTTGCGCAAAGCGCTTGAAGGCGTGCTGCCGGAGGAAGTCCTGTGGCGCAAAAAAAGCCCCTACCCAAAAACCCACCACCCGGACTATCTCAAAAAGGTGTCAGGCCTGCTTTCTGACATTCTTGCCAGTCCCAACGCACCGGTGCTTTCTATCGTGAAGCGTGAAGAGCTTGAGAAGCTGCTCGTCAACACAAACAACGAAACGCCTTGGTACGGCCAGCTGATGACGGTGCCGCAAACCATCGCCTATTTCATCCAGATGAATGCGTGGATGGAAAGATATCACGTGAATGTGATTTAACGCTGCAAAGACACACCCGTTATGAAAGAATCTTTCATAACGGGTGTGTCTTTATAATGGAGTCAACCAAGACCGAAGAAAACAAAAATAAAAATAAATTTATGCGGCCGCCTTTATGGCTCTTCGCTCTGAATAATATTCACATGCTCTCCCGGGCTGCCCCAAAAGCGTTCAACCTGCAAAAATACGGCTTCGGGGCTGACAATCCGAAAGGAAAAGCTGGTATTTTTTTCAATCTGCGGGGTGTAATAGAACTCTTCACCGAGCGTCACCCGGCAATATCCGCTGCCCATGCTTGCCGTGTTTGCCAGCGTGACGGTATATTCATTTTCCGCCTCAAGATAATATCTGCCGGATTCATCCACATAAAGCTGGGTGTTTTCTGTGCCGACGACAGTAACGGACACGTCAAAGGTCGCGGCGATAATCAGCGAACCCCTGTTCGTGACGCCGATAGAAAACCACGCCCAAGTGGCGGAAACAAAACAAAGAACACAGATGCACAGCCAGAGAAACGAGGTAACAAGCATTGTGGAAACATTGCCGCGCTTCGCGGCGTTGTCTTTTTTTGACGCAACCTCTTGACCCATTTCTCTCGCCTCCCATCAATTTCTCACAGAGCGGCCCGTTAATTCTTTTTAACCTCGCGGTCATCCTGTTGTGTGCCCGCGGCCATCTGTGCTTTTAATGCCTGCAATTCTTGCAGCATGGCCTCATTGCGTTCACGCTCTGCAACAAGCTCCTGCTTTTCTTTGTCCAGTTCCTCTTGCTTTTCGCGCTTGTACTGCTTCACAAGCTTAAAAAAGCGGATGCCGTTCATCAAAAGAATCAGCAAAAACGGAACCAAAATCACAACGACATAACCCATGGGGGTCTTTAAGAATTCAAAGAAATAACCCATGCGGGGCAAAGTGAACGAATACACACCCATGACCTTGCTCGCGGGCACGGGGTATTCGTCGTCCGAACCGGTTGTGGTGCCATAGGTCACATAGGCCTTTTCGCCCTTATATTCTGTCACAGAGCGAATTTTATGGGTCACAACCGCGCCGGAGTTCGCAGGGTCGATTGAGGTGAAGGTGATAATATCGCCCGGCTGCAAAGACTCCCCGTTTTGCACATTTTTTGAAACAACAATGTCGCCCACAGCAAACTGCGCGCGCATAGAGTCTGAAAGAACAATATAGGGGCGGTAGCCAAGAATACCAGCGCTTTCCCTTCCCACCGTGTTCACAGACACGATCGTGAATACCATCACAACAACCGTAAACAACAGAATGACCGTGGTGAGAACCGTTCCGATCACCGAAACAACTTTGTTTTTCTTCATAGCAAAACGCACTTCGTATCTCAGCACAAGCCCCAAAAGAAAACCCCGGCTTTGTGACGAAAAATACGAACACTCCTCTCCAATTTATAAGGAACTTTGTTTCTATGCTACAGTATAATGAATTCGTGTGGATTCGTCAAATTTTGCAATCAAACCGGCAACCAAAAAGCACAAACAAACCTATTTTATGCCCTTTGGTTGCCGCACCTCCGGTGCCAAGAGGTGCGGCTGGTGCTCATTTTTATAGAATATTGCATTGCATTTTCAGAAAACAGCTGCAAAGACAAGTTACGGCTGGGTAGTAGTAGCTTCTGTGGTGTAGGTAGCTCCTGCATCATAGTCTGAGCTGCCGAAACCGTCTGTTTCAACTGCGGACTGTTTTGCTCTGAGCAAAATATCAAACTCTGCTGTCGCAGCTTGATATTCGTTGCCTGCGCTTGTCTGCATCGCAACAGTAACAGCCTTGTCCACGCTGGTCTGGCCGGCTGTCAGGGAACCGTTGAGAAGCACTTCACCGTCCATAAAATCTGCAAGAGTGCCGACCTTCACGCCGTCGACCAAAACATCAAGAACATTCTCAATGCCTTGTGTTGTCGCGACATCCTGGAACAGGATTTCATAATCAAGAGCCAGTGTGCCGTTGTTTTTCGCAGCGAGAACAGCGCCCGTTGAATAGCCGGGCTCCCAAAGGTCATAGTCGAAAACGGGGTCAACAGAAGCGCTGATGTCTGCGCTGTTGTTGAGAAGAGCGACATCCAATGTGCCGGCTTCGATTTTGTTGCCTTGATTGGTTACGGAATCAGAGAACCATGCATAAGTTGTGCCGATCAACATTGCTGCGCAAAGAAGAAGGCCAAGAGCGCTGACGACTATGGATTTTCTTGTTGTTTTCATAATGTTACCCTCCAAATAATTTTTCTTCAAATAAAAATTTTACGTTGCCACTTGAATCATAAGTATTTTTGGCACCGGGTTTCCTGAATCAAATAGTTTTTTGCGGGCCAGGTTTATGCTTTTGTTACCGTAAACACACCCGCATTTTCAGCAACACTGCTGCCCGGGGCGACAAACGCCTGGAATGCGGCGAGAGCCAGCCCTGTGTTTGAGAAAGTACCGGCCTCAATGATCAATTGACCGGTTCCGCTGATGGCGATGGGGCCGCTGAATGTGCCGCCATAAATATTGAACGTGCCGATTGTGGCCTTCAACACCGCTTTGGGCGCCGAGAAGGTGCCGCCATAGATGTTCACGGTGCCGCCGCTGGTGAAAATATAAAGGCCCCAGCCGTTTTCACTTGTATAAGAACCGCTGTTAATGTTCAGCGTGCCCTCGTTTGACACTGCCGCGGCCACGCTGTTGTGGTCGTAATAAGCGCCGGTCTGAATCACGGTGCAATCAGTGAATGAAACGGTTCCGCCCGCCGCCTCGCAGCCGCCGCCGACCAAAGCGTTGACGGTGGTATTGGCCACGTCGATCGTGCCGCCGGGGAACGCCTTGATGCTGTTGCCGTATGCGGTTTCGTTATTGAGCACCATGCCGTCAACCTTCGTGTTGGAATTCACGCCGATAATGGTGCAATAGGTTCCCGGTGCGGCGCTGATCGTGCCGTTTTGAATTTCAGCGCTGCCGGCTCTGACTCTCATGGCGGCATTATTGTTTGCGCCCGTCAGTGTCTGGCCGCCAAAATCAATAGTCGCCTGTTTGTCCTCGTTAAAATCTGCGCCTCTGATGTCTGCGATGACGGCATCGCCAAGCAAGGTTACCGTGCCGCCGTCAATGACCTGGTTAAACGCAGAGCGCAGTTCTGTTGCCGCTGCGGGAACTTCAACCAGACGGAGCGGATACGGTGCAGTCTGATCATAGTCCGGGTTGCCGAAACCGTCATTCTCATAATTGAACTGCGTCGCCACAACGTCCACATCGAACGACACGCTCTTGCCCTGATATTCGTTGCCCGCGGTTTCCTTCATTTTGATTGCCAATGTGAAGGTTTCTGTGGAAGTATAATCCACCCCGCCGTAGCCGGCGGGCGCAAGAACCATAATCTGTTCAAGCAATGTGCCCTGATCGTTTAATGATTTCACCGTGCCGATAAAGGTGGACTCATCCATCTGCGTGGCGCCGTCCTCCAAAAGAAAGACATCAAGAACATCGGTGATGTCCGCGACTGATGCATCCGTCGCAACATTGGCAATGTTGATCTTATACTTCAGCCACAGCGTGCCTTCATTGGAAACAGTTGCGGTCGCGACCTGTGAACGGCCGGGCTCCCACGCGAAGTCATCGCTGTTAAACAGTGGCTCTGTCGAACCATCATTCAAAGCGATTTGCAATGTTCCTGCCTGTATGCTGTTGCCGGCGTTCGTGACAGAATCGGTGAACCATGCGTATGTTGTGCCAACCAGCATGGCGGTGCAGAGCAGCAAGCTGACAGCACAGGCCAGAATAGATTTTTTTGTGCTTTTCATGATATTCGCCTCCTCATAATTTCTTAAATTGAGATCTTCGATAAAATATTCAGCCATGTTTTTACTGGTGCTGTTCAAACAAACAGAAATACTTTGATCTGCACGCAATGCAAAAACAGCCGCAAAATAAAGTATTTTTGTCTGTAGAGCAGCCTAAAAAACACCTCCTCATGCCGATTTTATAACACAGGCCCGAAAGTCCGAAACCGCTCTTCCGGTCTGCCTGACGCACAGAAAGAAAAACTGCTTTTACAAAAACGCGCAATAACGATCAATTGAAGCTATGCAAACAGCTTCCCGGGATTGTTGCGCAACTGCACGGCGTCCGCCGCAAGGTCAAACGTGACCCATCCGCCGTTATAGTCGTTTGGGGTGCCGCCGGGCATTTTCAGCACGGCCGTCAGCGTTCTTGTTTCATTCACCGCGAGGCCCGATATGCTGACATATGCACCGTTTTGCGTCAGTTCAGAAAGCCTGCCGCTGTGCACCAGTTCGCCGCCCTCATAAATTTCGCAATCAACGGCCTCGGCCAGCGTGCCCCTGACGTCTTCAAGATAAATGCGATACCAAACATCCACCGTTCCCCTGTTGGTGATCGTGAACGGCTTGCTGAAGCTCCCGCCCGGTGCGAGCTTTGTGTCCCTCACGCTGAACACGGGCTTGCCCTGATTCAGGTCCAGCGCAACATAGGCGTTGTCAAAAAAGCTCCCGTCAAGCGCAACCATAGAATAAACCAGCGCATAGGTCGTAATGACGAGCATCACAAAAAGAATGGCAATTGCGCTCAGGCAAACAATCAGCCTCCGCTCTGTTTTTTTGCTTGCATTCATGGCTTATCCACCTCGCAATCCCGTTATGGCATAAAGCATGCGGCGAAGAAAGGCGCCGATCGCAGCAAAAAAGGAGATGATTTTTTCAAAAAAACCGCCGCCGGGAGATGGCTCAAGATCGCCGCGGTCTTTGGTGCTCCAAACCAGCTTCACCTTCAGGGAAGCGCCTTGATATTCATTGCCGACAGTTGTGTCCATATAAAAATCGATCTTGTAACGCACCTCGGTTTGCATTGCCGCATTTTTTGAAAACGGGCGTTCAAGAACCGTATCGTCCAAATCCTTTAAGCTTCCGTCAAAAATAATTTCTTGCGTGTCCGCCTGCGTCACACGGATTTTCATCACGTTCCAGAAGTTTTTCGTGTTCCTGCTCACCTGCGCCTCAAAGCGAATCGAAATATCATCGCTGTGAAGTGCTTTTACACCGAAATATTTCGTGTAGCAGTCGCCGGGCAGCATGTTATGCACTTCAAAGATCTCGTTATCAGAAGAATGCCTTTTATAAAGCTCAATATAGGACTGAGAGTCCGCCGCCTGAGAATCGGCACCGCCGGCCGCATCCAAAAACACAGGGCCTGCAAAAAACGGGACGGCATTCAGAAAAACCGGTTTCACACTGTTTTTTGCCGAAGCATTCTGATCACCTGCCCGCTTCATATCCGCCGAAGAAACAGGCAATCCTTGCGCCGCCGCCTCGGCGCCCTCGGGGGGGTTGCCAAGCACATTCTCCGTGATTTTTGCAGAGCCTACCGCTGCGGAAAAGCGCCCATGCAAAACAGAGTTGACCAAAAGCAGGCCCATGCTGATCAGCAGAAGCACGGCCAGCACAATAATGATACGATACAGTTTTTGATAGCTTTCTTTCGCTGTTGCTGTCTTGTGCATACCCCTGGCCTCCTCATGCATTTCATCGCACATGGTTAAAGACCGCAAGGGTCTCGCCACGTGCCGCACACAAAAACGGATACAAGGCAAGCATGTCTCTTCGTTTCATTCGCTTTAAAAGTCTATCAGCAAAGAAACATACTTTTTCAAGAACAAATATCGACAAGAATGATTATTTTTCGTGTTATTTTTGTCAATTATAACACTTTCATTTGAAACATTCAATATATTTATGAAAAAAAATCAATATTATGTGCTTTTTTTTCTAATTTATCTTATTATGATGGACTAAATTGCAATAACATGCAAAAAATTGCAAGTAAATCTTAAAATATATCAGATAACAATTTAGAATATTTTCTAAATTTATGTTTTAATTCTAAAATCAAGACTATCAGAAAAGAATCAACAAGCAGGACAAAACGATATATTTTCTGACAACTGCAATCAAAAAACAAAAAAATAAACCATCAAATAATTGTCACTTTTTAACGAATCGTTATAAATTGGCAATTATTTTATGATGATATTTTCAATATGCAACAATTATACCATTAATAGCGCTTATCTTTGAATGCACACCCAATGATTTAATTTCGATAACTTTCAAAATTAAATCAAAAATCCAATTTTTATATATTGCTTAATTATTATATTGGTTTATAATTTACATTTTTACGAATCATTATTTATTCTATTAAATACTAATAATAAAGAATATTATTACTTTTATAATCCAATATGAAAAGTTTTCATAAAAATCACCCCTAAAAAGCATCATAATAAGCGCTTTCAGGCAAAAAAAGCGGGCGGGAAATATCCCGCCCGGAAAATTCGCAGCATAGTGATTGGGTCGCGTGCAACACTTTTGCAGCCATTATAATTGTTAAAAAGTCCACGCCAAATAAGGTTGCCTCTGAGCAGGCTCACAGCGCCGCTTCACCAGCTGTGAAGCATGGACGGCGACACAAACACCTCATTCACCCTTCTGATAAAAGGCGCGATGTCACCGAAATCATAGGCACGGTGGTCAAATGTGATGCAAAACGGCATTACCTTGCGAATGCCGATCTCTTTCTCGCCTTGCCCGTTCACAAAAACCCAGGGTTTTTCCTGAATGCCGCCGATGGCACAGGCAAACACCTGCGGATAACCGATATCCATCAGCGTTACAGTGCCGTTCACACCGATTGTGGAATAACCCACATTTGAAAACAGAATTGTGCCGTAATCCAAATCCTTATAATTGAGGCGTTCTTCAAACGCAAGCTCTTCAAACTGCTTTTTTGAAACCTTGTCTGCAGGCGGGCGAGGCGCCTTTTTTGCTTTCATCGCACCCCGCGCGCGGTTAAAATATTCTTTATATTTTCTCTGCTTCAACAGATCTTTGGTGTCCCGCAGCGAAATTTCAATCAGCGCCTTCGCAACGTTGGTGCGGTCTACCCTTTCGCGCAGATTTTCAATATAATCCGTCATTTCGTCAAGGCTCTTTCTGCCGAAGTCCGGCAGCTTCACCACAATCAACTTGCCGTCATTTGAGAGCCACGGCATGTTGATGTCTATTTGCTCAAACTGCTTGACCTTGCCGAGCTTGAGCTTATGGTCATAGTCAAGGTGCGCGTTGACCTGCGGCGCGGCAAACACGCCCTCGATCAGCACACGCAGCAACGCGGTATTCAGCTTGATTTTTTTTGGGTGCCTGCCCGAGGCGTTCAGCGCATCCAGCTCACGCAAAAAGTCCGTGATATCACATTCCATCGTGTAGCCGGCATGCGGCACCTTTTGCCAAACCTCTGTTGTTTTGTGCGCGATAAGCTTTCGCCTGATGCCAAAGGGGGTCACCTGCGCGGGTGGCATGACTTTCTGCACATAAGGCATACCATCCTCAGGCTGCTCAATGTTCAATTTTTTCTCTTCCATTTTCTCCTCACCCTTCTTTTCATAACAAACTTCAAATAGCAAGCGCCGCGCCCGCGGCGATGCTTGTCCTTTTTGCACAAAAATACGCTACCATGTGTCTATTTATATATATTTATAGCACCTTTTTCATATCAAGTCAATTTCTTGCGCATAAATTCTATAATTTTATAGCCGCTCGACTTCAAAAGCGGCTCAGGATTTGCGAGAAATTTTTTGAGCCGCAACGCGGACGCCTCAGCTTTGCCGGGCGCAAGGCAATACAGAACTAAAGTTCTGCGGACAACACAGCACCATGCGGCGGCAATGCCGCCACAAAAAAAACCGCAAAGACGAGTCGGTTCTGAAATTGAGTGATTATAAATAAAAAAACACCGGCTCGTTTAATCATAGCCGGTGTTCATCTGTCAGCAAAAAAGATTATCCTTCGTTTACCGCGGCGTCCGCATGCTCCGCATGGCGGCGTTCATTCAGCGCCGCAAGGATCTTTTCATGCTCCTTATTGGGCAACGCATACTTCCATGTGGGAATCACAGCGAGAAGCCCGCCGATTGCGGGAGGAATCGCCACAAGGAAAAACAGCACGGCCATATAGGGCTGAAACTCCGGCATCATGCGCGGAATCAAGCCAACCTCAATGGCGCTGTTCACGCGGGCAACCTCTGCGTCTGAAAAGCCGACAAGGGAATAGGCGATGCCGCTGATGATGGTTGCGACTCCCATGGTGAGCTTCGCGATAAACGTCTGCCCGGCAAAGAACACGCCGTCCGGCCGGACGTTGTTGTGGTACTCCTCATAATCAATGGCATCGGCAATCATTTGAGACTGCAGAACCATCGTCATACCCGTGGCCGATCCGCCGATAAAAAAGAGGACGAAACAGATTGCGAGGAAGAAAGGCGCGATCAGGTTCGTCGGCGCGGTCAGATACAGCACAAACACTAAAAGATGCGGAACGATCATGGCTAGATTCGCAAAATTATAAAGGGTCTTTTTTTCATGTTTCTTAATAAGCTTGGGTGTGACCCCCATGCCGATAAACATGCCGATGAACATGCCGCCACCCAAAAGCAGTATGTAAAGAAAACCCAGAAGCGGGCTTTTGCTGGCATAATAATAGGTGACAAGAGGCATGGCGCAAAGCATCAAAAGCTGTTTGGGGCTGCCCAAGACACCTGACAGGAGAATCTGCCGGAAAGGCTTGTTTTTCCACATCAGCTTAATGTTCTCAATTACGGAATTTTTCTTTTCGGAACCCTGAATGCGCTCTTTCGTGAAAAGCCCCGCCATCTGGTACATTGCCGTACCGGCAAGGGTGAAAATTACCGCGCCGGCAATAAAGCCCCAGCGTTCCCCCTCGGCTGCGGGCAGGTGGAATTTGGTTGAGATGAACCCGCCGAGCGCCAGACAGACGGGCTGAAGCCCAAGAAGCGCCACGCCGCCGCCGATGCCGGCGATCAGGCGCGCTAAGGAAAGAATTTTATTTCTGTCGTCGGCGCTTTCCGACATCAGGGCCGTAATACCCCAAAGCGGTATGTCGCCGAGCGTATAGGCTATTTCCCAAATCAGATAGGCGCAAGCGGCCCAAACCATAATAAAGGCGTTCTTGCCGGCCCAAACACCCTGGTCGACATCAAAGATGCCGTTTGCAAAACAGAGGATGGTTGCGATTCCGACCGGTATGGGAGTGAAAATAAGATAGGGCCTGCATTTGCCCCATTTTGTGCGCGTCCTGTCCACAATCGAGCCCATAATCGGGTCGTTCACCCCGTCCCAGACCCTTCCGATCGCCATCAGTACGCTCACGGCCATTGCGGGAATCAGCAGGGTGAACTGCAGGTAATACGCCAGAGTCGACCCGATCACGTTAAACAGAATATTCTGCCCCGCAAGACCGATTAAGTACATGTTGCGCTCTTTCTTCGTGTAGGTGTTCAGCGGTGTGCTGCTCGCCATGCAATCCTCTCCAATTCAAAAATCTACCTTAATATCATACACTTTTTTTGAGAAAAGTCAACAGAAACGGCAGATTAATATTTTTTATTTTGTGTAGTGCTACAATACATATTGAATAAATAGAAAAAGAGAAAAAAGGAACAGGCGACAATGTTTAGAATAAAGTATCCACACAAAATTCTGACGAAAGGACGTGCCCCATTCCTCATGGCGAGTATAACACAAGATATGCCACAGGGAGGACGTCAAGCGTTTTACGCGTCTCACCGTTTCTTTTTACTCGCCGATTTTGGTGGACTGCAGCTGCCCACCAAAATCGCTCCAACAATATCCCTATGCACCCTTTGGCTTTCCGTTTTCCTCTTGAAGCCTTGCGTTGCTTCACTGCACAAAATGCCTGACAAAACTGCAAAAAAGCAAAAAGCCCATGGCACCTTGATACATAAGGCGATGATGGGCTTTTTGTGTGGCAGGGTACTATGAAAAAGATGCCGGGTATTCAGGCAGAAAATGCTTATTAGTGGAAGTTAGAGTGTATATTCCAATTGACAATCGCAAGGTTCCTTTTCAGCTAACTCTTGATTAATTTCAATTGCATCAACACAACCAATTTTTCTGTAAAAAGCCATTGAATCCTCTGCCGAGTGTGCTGAAATATATAGTTTTTTTGCATTTAATTCTTTCGCATGCTCGCAAGCAACATTGAACAACTGGCGACCAATTCCTTTGTTTCTGTATCCGTCTGAAGTGTGTATCATAGCCAAATCTACATACTGATTTTGGCTCCCAAACAACTTCGCATCAATTGACGCAAATCCAACAAGAGTATCTCCAATAAAAGCCCCTACAACTCTGCCTCCATTTTGTATACAAGAAAATAGCGATACAATTACAGATTGTTTTTTCTTTTCATCCCATTGCCCAACGTAAGAAATATCCTTTAAAACCCACTTAGCATCTTCTTTCCGCCAACAACGTTTTACCTCTTGATAACGGCTGAACCTGGCTAACAATTCAGGTGTACAATCTAACAATTTCAGCTCTCTGACAATAGTATTCGTGTTCAATACAATTCCTCTTTTCTAAAATTATTTCTGTAACATGGGAACTGATATTTAACATCGCAATCACTCCTCGCACAGTTAGAAAATATAAATTTTCTACGGCTGTGTCTATTATAAGAAAAACCTGCCGCAAAAGCAATTTTTCGCTTTTTCGACAGGTTTCGACTTTGGCACGCCAAGAGGGATTCGAACCCCCGACCCTCTGCTTAGAAGGCAGATGCTCTATCCTACTGAGCTATTGGCGCATATAGGACGGTTGAATTAAGATAAAACAAAAAAATGGAGCGGGTGATGGGAATCGAACCCACACGACCAGCTTGGAAGGCTGGGATTCTACCATTGAACTACACCCGCATGTCAGCGGGGATTATTTTATCAAATTGACATTCAAAAGTCAATAGATTTTATAAATTTTCGCCACTGTCCCTTTTTGGACTTTGCTTGTTTGGTATAAAGTGTGAAGAGGCGAAAGCGCTTTTTCTCTTGTAAAAAACCGGCAACGGTAAACTGTGCGCTGTTTCGATAAGGATTGGAAGATTTTTTTATTATAATCTAGATTTTATTTTAAAAACAAGGTTCTGCATATCGACATTGTTTTTAATATCTGTTAAACTGTCCTTGGAGTATGTCTTTAAACTCGCAACATAGCCAAATTTTAGCGGATTTTTTCGTCGGACAAGGCATTTTTCTGCGGGAATGCTATCGTCAATCGCTGCATTGTAGTTTCGAATGCGGCGCCGAAAAGAGTTGACAATGAGCCTCTGGCGGTATGATGCTTGTGGCCGGTCAGGCGGAAAAAAACGCAAAATTTGTGCAGGCCGGGTAAAGACACGCGCTAAAGCGTCCGCCGCTGTCGCATCGAAATGCCGCGGTGAGGTGAAGCGTTTCAACATTGGAAAGAGAGCGAGAATATGAATCAAACACACTCCCAGGGCGAACAAGCTCTGGATTGCCCCGTTGCAAAAAAATGCGGGGCATGCCAGCTGCAAAATATGAACTATGCACAGCAGCTAAAATTCAAGCAGGGAAAGTGCGTGCACTTTTTGGGCAAATTTGGCCGCGTTGCCGAAATTATCGGCATGAACGATCCGTTTCATTATCGAAACAAGAGCCAGGCGGCGTTTGGCACAACAAGAGCCGGACAGCTCATTTCGGGCATTTATCAGTCAAGCACCCATAAAATCGTCAAGGTGAACTCCTGCCTGCTTGAAGACGAAAATGCAGACAGCATTGTGGTCACGGTGCGCGGGCTGCTGCAATCGTTTCGCCTTTCGGCATATAACGAGCATACGCAAACCGGTTTTTTGCGCCATGTGCTCATAAAAAAGGGTTTTGCCACAGGTGAAATCATGGTGGTGCTTGTGACAGGAACACAGCCGTTCCCCTCAAAAAACGCATTTTTAAGGGCACTGTTAAAACAACACCCCGAAATCACAACCGTGGTGCAGAATGTGAACAATCAGCATACCAGCCTGATTCTCGGCAAAACGCAAAAGGTGCTCTATGGCGACGGCTACATCAAAGATGTTTTGTGCGGCTGCGTGTTCAGGATTTCACCAAAGTCGTTTTATCAAATTAACCCGGTGCAAACAGAGGTGCTCTATGGCAAAGCCATTGCGTTTGCCGGACTGACGGGCAAAGAAACAGTGCTGGACGCGTACTGCGGCATCGGCACCATCGGCATGATTGCGGCAAAAAGTGCAAAGCAGGTTATTGGCGTTGAGGTGAACCCGGACGCGGTACGGGATGCAATTTTGAACGCCAAGCTGAACAACACGCAGAACATCCGCTTTTTCTGCGGCGACGCTTCAGATTTTATGAAGCGCGCGGCAGATGAATGCGAGCATGTTGATGTCGTCTTTATGGACCCGCCCCGCGCTGGAAGTGACCGCCGGTTTTTAGAGGCGCTGACGACGCTTTCGCCGCAAAAGATTGTATATGTTTCGTGCAACCCCGAAACCCTCGCGCGTGATTTGAGCTTTCTTGTGAAGCAGCGTTATCGGGTGGAAAAAATTCAGCCGGTGGATATGTTCCCTCATACGAGTCACGTTGAGACGGTAGTACTACTTTCCCACAAGACCCCGGACAGTCATATCAACGTGAAAGTGGAGTTTGGCGAGGGTGAGGACAAGATTCTATTAGATAAGATCGCAGAAAGAGCAGAAGCCTATAAGCCAAAGGAAAAAGTAACCTATAAAATGATAAAGGAGTACATAGAAGCAAAATATGGTTTCAAAGTACATACCGCATATATTGCAGAGGTAAAAAGGGATTTAGGCTTGCCGATGTATGATGCCCCCCATGCGGTGGAGGAATTGAAGAATCCGAGAAATCATCCGACGCCTTTACAGGTGAAAGCTATAAAGGATGCTTTGAAATATTTTGAAATAGTCTAAAAAGTGAGCGTATCATTAGAAATGGGGGGGGGGGGGACGTTTCCTTTATCTCAAATTGCACATTTGAGTATTCTGTCGCTTGCCCATATAATGAAAGCGTAAGGAGGTTGCGACTATGAGAGAGAAAGAGCGACATATATTTGGATAGCCAAGAAAGAAGCCTTTTGCTATATAGCCTTGTGGAACTTAAAAATCATCTTATACGGCGAGACAGATAATACGGACTGTGTTGATGAGCTTATCTTCAAGGTCACATCCGCCTGTACCAAGAGGATAAAAATTGAATATAGTTAAACCGTGTTTCGACTGAGCCGTTTATTCTTCTTGTAAGAGTAAACGGCTTTGTTTATTGGGTAATACAAAACAAATTTCATCACATGAATAAATCGACGTGGACAATTTATATAAAATAATAAAAACCGCTTGACAAACATAAATAAATATGTAAAATAGTAGTATGAATATAAAGTATGGAGGTAAAAATTTTGAACGAAATCACCCTTGATGAAAATATTATCCGCAGGATTGTTCGTGCAATCGACAAAGCGATTACAGATGACATTCCTCAGTATTTACAGGAGCATCATAAAGAAACCAATAATGCCATTATACAGCTTCGTGGTGATTACATCAATGAAAACCTTCGTAGTTTCGTTGTTGCTGATGAAGTGAAGCTAATACCGTTTAAGCGGTATTCTTGGCAAGGGAGGCTTTTGGCTGACCATAGAAATAAAATCACTTACAGTATAACAACCCAAAACAACCTTCATGCAATTCCAAAAAAGAAGGATCGTACACGCCCACATTTTCTTCAATCCATGCTTGCTCAAGAGAATGGTAATTATGAAGGTCAATATGTTCAGGAATCACTCTTTCCAATGGAGATGTTTGACGAAGAAACGCTTGAGAATGATTACAACGACATCATTGCAGGTATGTTGAACCCATCCGAAGGGTATCGCCATTATGTAATTTCCTATAATGCAGTGAATGGTGAATTATTGGATGTGAAGTTAGAGTTTCTTGATAAACATTTTTCGACGATTGCCGAAGCCTCTTTGAACAGCTACATAAACCCAGATTTCGCAAGACTCACAAATTCGGAAATAGACAACTTGGATGTCAATGCAGGCTCAAACGAAAATGTGCGTGATATTTTGGGTCTTAAAGCAGGGCTTCGTCCAGCGTTAAAAGAAATTGAAAAAGAAGCCTAAAAACAGGTTAGGAGATATTGCCTTATGGAGAAAAAGGAATTTAGAGGCGAAAGGCTTAAAAATGCAAGACTATTCCGAGAGAAAACACTTACGGAATTATCTGCAATAACAGGAATCAGTAAGCAGTCCCTTTCGCTATATGAAAACAATCATAACAAACCAGACTATGAAAAAAGCGGTATAATAGCTTCTGCATTACACTTTCCGTATGAGTTCTTTTTGCAAGAAGATGAGTGTAAAACAACAACCGAAGTAACCTACTTTCGTTCACTTGCCAGTGCTACAAAAATGAGCCGCACGACACAAAGCCTAAAATTAGAATACGTTGCGAAAATGTATGAGGTATTATTGGAGTATATTGATTTTCCAATTTTGAATCTCCCTAATGTTGATTTTACGGGCAACGATAACGAGTTTGATGATGACGAAAACGAAAAAATGGTATTTGAAATTGAACAGATAGCGACCAGTGTTAGAGAGCATTGGGGACTTGGAGATGCTCCTATCCCGAATCTTCAACTTACTTTAGAGAAGAATGGAATTATTGTAACAGGATTCGACACGAATGAAGATAAAATTGATGCTTTCAGTCAACGAACCATTTTAGATAATGGAGAAGTTTTTTTTATATGCGTTGACCAAGGTTCTAAACCCCAAGGGCGCATCCGCTTTGATATGGCGCATGAGTTGGGACATATTCTCTTACATCCTTGGAGTGAAAGTCTTGAACTTGTCACTAAGGAAGAATTTAAAATGCGTGAAAGGCAGGCAAATATATTTGCCAGTGCTTTTTTACTGCCAAAAAATAGCTTTGGCAATGATGTACAAGCATATCCTACGGATTTAAAGTATTATCAATGGTTGAAGAAAAAATGGAAATCGTCCATTCAGTCAATGGCATATCGTAGCAATCAGTTAGGAATTGTCTCTGATAATCAATTTCAATATATGATGCGTCAAATTTCCAAAAATGGATGGAGGCAAAAAGAACCCGATGATGTCCCGTTTTACTTGAATGAAAACATATTTCAAGGTGCGATTGATTTGCTCATTGATGAACATATTTTGTCTGCATCAAGCCTTTTGCGACAGTTAAAGCGGTATGGCATTACTTTATATCCGAAAGATATAGAAGAGTTGCTTCATTTACGAGAAGGAACTCTTTATGTAGAAGAAAAACTTCCTCAGATAATTCATCTAAGACAGAACGCTGAAGATAATTTATAACACTATAACAACTAAATAGTTAGTGCAACATTATGAAGCAACTTGTTCTCAGTGTCAAAAGAAACGGGGTAATGACCCATGCGACTGTTCGGCTGAAAGAGGATGGCAGATATGAGCTTATCAGCGGTCACAGGCGAAAAAAAGAATGCAGAAAGAGTAGAAGCCTATAAGCCAAAAGAAAAAGCAACCTATAAAATGATAAAGGAGTACATACAAGCAAAACACGGCTTCAAAGTACATACCGCTTACATCGCGGAGGTAAAAAGGGATTTGGGCTTGCCGAGGTATGATGCTCCCAATGCGGTAGAGAAATTTAAAATTTCGACAAATCATCCAACAACCGCAGAGGTGGATGCAATTAAGAATGCTTTAAAACATTTTAAGGTTGTTGTATAGTTATCAATGAATATTACAAGGGAAATCCATCACTGGCTATCTGGGAGGCTATTGAAAAAACACTTAAGGATTGCGGGTTTATAACCCTCCTTAGCGCTAGATAAGAATACCTAATTCCAAATGGTCTGAATCAAGTAAATTGCAACTAAAAATAAATGCCAGGTATTATGCAAAAATGCAGGCTACATCATATGGTTTAAGGCAGATAACAGCGGTCGATATATATACAATCAATACTATTTTGGTTAGGAGTGAATTTCAATGTTAAAGTATTCGGATGATGATATCAGGAAGATGTCAAAAATAACTTGTAAAATTGCTGCAGATTACTTAGGGATTTCTCCTATGGCAGTTAGTTACGGTATGCGAAATGAGCGGCTCCCGATTGGGTTTGCTATTCATAACAAAGATCGCTATACGGACAGTTGGTCATATAACATTATTTCAGAGCGTCTGATTGCTTATAAACATGGTAAAATCACAGAAGTACAGGTAGAAGGAATTGAAAAGAATCTCGGAAGAATAATTGAAGAGTTTAAAACCATGAAGGATGACCTAAGTTTTTTATTGCGAGGAAAAGAAGATTAAAAGAGGTGAAAAAAGCTGAAGAATTACAAAAACAGGCTATAAAAAAAGGACGAGCTACTCTAATATTATATGATGAAATGATATTGGATTGTAGAGAGGAGGGCGATCTGATGGCACAATACGAAAAAATGACTTTTTCACGAGAAAAACTCTATGAAGAAATATGGTCAATTTCTACATCAGGTGTTTCTAAAAAATATAATATCCCTTACTCTAAATTAAAGAAAGCTTGTATAGAAGCTAATATACCTACTCCTTCAAATTCCTATTGGACAAATATTTCTATGGGACGTGAGGTTTCAAAAGAACCACTACCGTCGTCAGATATGACAGAAGTTATAATTCAATATGGTGTTAAAGATAAAGAAGTTCCGCCGCCTGCAGTTAATGTTACAAAAATAATAGAGGACGCAGTAGATCAGTCACATGATTTACAAAAAATCGAATTGAAAATTCAGCCTCAACACACATATGTTGAAGGACAAAGAAACATATATGATCGTAATGTTCTTTATAATGAAGTTTGGAATGAGCCAGTAACTACTGTAGCAAAGAGATATGGAGTATCCGATGTAGCCATTCATAAAATCTGTAAATCCTTATCTATACCAGTGCCACCAAGAGGTTACTGGGCAATGAAAAATGCAAGTCAACCAGTCAAACAGATTCCATTGCCGGAATATGATGGACCGACGCAAAAAACAGGTAGTAAATCGTTTGATGATTCTGAAGAAAAATCCGAATCTGATGACGTACTTTCCTTTTTAAGTGAAGATGAAAGAATCCGTCTAACTATTGCTGCACAGCAAATAACAATCTTGGATGATAAGTATAAATTGCATTTAAAATTGAATTCCCATAAGGCGAAAATTAAAGCATGGCGAGCTAGTCATGCTCGTGATGAGTTTGCACCTCGTAATCGTGATACATATAGAAGGGTTCCAGACGGTGAGCCGTTTCTGTATAATGATATTTCTGACTCTACGTTTCCAAGAGTATATAGGATATTGAATACACTATTTCAATATGTTGAAGCTCAGGGAGGTTCGGTTAATGATGATTTATCATTGATGATTAGAAACGAAAAGGTTTACTATTCTATAACAGAGGGGCAGGATCAAGTTCCCCATGTATTAACCAAAGATGAACAAAAACAGTGGGATCAATATGAAAGGGATAAGAAGTCGCGTTCTTGGGCATATGAGCCTAAATTCAGAAAGTGGGATTACATACCTAATGGTAAACTCCGATTTTCTGTAAAAGCAAACAGTTACTTCCGTGATAGTGAAACAATTGGGTTAGAACTCCGTTTAGGCGAGATACTAATCGCGTTATTTGAACAATCTGAGAATGTTCGTATTGAGCGAGAAAAACGTGAAGAAGCTCAACGTAAAGCAGAGGAAGAAAAACGACAGCGTGAAATTGAACGTGAGTACTATAACCAAGAAGTTGAAAAAGTGATCGCGTTAGAAAACGAGGCAAAGGACTATGACTTAGCCTGTAAAATAAGAGCCTACATTTCAGCCGTGGAAAGCAAAGGCTATAATGATGAAACCACTCTCCAGTGGATTGAATGGGCAAAAGCAAAAGCTGATTGGTACGACCCAACTGTAGCAGCTTCCGACCCTGACTTTGGAAAACGTAATCACACCCTGGATGAAGAAAAAAAGAGGCCATCTAAAAAATCAGGATATAGTTTCTGGTAAAGTAAACAGGCACTCCTAATTGAATGAAAAGTACAATCAACAAATCAGAAAATGTAATCAAGTATTCTCGAAACATTTAAAACAGGTTAATTGAAGCCGGTTTTGCAGTGAAGTCCTAAAATAAATTTTCTTTTGCGTTGGAACATCTGCTTTCATATTGATGTGTCTAAAACAAATGGGCTTTTTAAAACTCCTTTACATTGATATGTTTTGATAAACTACAATAAGTGAGACGGTGGTACTACTTTCCCACAAGACCCCGGACAGTCATATCAACGTGAAAGTGGAGTTTGGCGAGGGTGAGGGCAAGATTCTATTAGATAAGATCGCAGAAAGAGCAGAAGCCTATAAGCCGAAAGAAAAAGCAACCTATAAAATGATAAAGGAGTACATAGAAGTGAAATATGGTTTCAAAGTACATACCGCATATACTGCAGAGGTAAAAAGGGATTTAGGCTTGCCGATGTACGATGCTCCCAATGCGGTAGAGGAATTGAAGAATCCGAGAAACCATCCGACGCCTGTACAGGTGAATGCTATAAAGGATGCTTTGAAACATTTTAATGTTATTTAGTTATCAAATAATGAGTCAAAGAAAGGTGGCAATATCTATGAATCCATTATTTCCCGATAAGGCATGGAATTACAAAAATTTTAATATGGGAACTGAACTGGATATTGCGGGCGAATTCATTTATGATGGGATTCACACTTTTAATCAATTAGACTCTATTGACCAAGATGCAATGCTGTTTTCATTCTTGTACCATGTATCAGTCGGGTTTGAGCGTTTGCAAAAAATTATATTAGTGCTTTCTCAAAAATTCACCATAGACAATCATGAAGAATTTGAAAAGAGCTTAATAACTCATAGTCATGCTGAACTTAATAGAAGAATCTGTGAAAGTACGACGCTAAAATTAAATTCACGTGAGAACGAGTTTTTGCAATTGCTTGCAACCTTTTATAAATCTGCAAGATATAATAGGTTTAATTTTGAATCTCAATACAGCAATGAACAACGGATGTTTGCTGATTTTATAGTAAAGTATATTCCAGCGAATAAAATGCAATATCATTTTATAACTAAAAAAATATTGATTACTTCTGATGTGAAAGAATTGGTTGGTAAAGTCATTGGAACGATTTCTAAAAAATACTACAAGCTTGTTCGTGATGGCTGCGTACGAAACAATACATATATGTATGAACTACGTAGTGGCTCAAAAGCTGAAAGAATTTTTCTTTCAAATCATCGAAACAATTCTTTACAACAGCAAAAGATAACAGAGATGATTGTTTTCAAAGAATTAATTGTTTATCTGATAAATACAAAAGATTCTAATTCTTTCTTGAGATTCATCAAGGAAATTCAGCCGCTTGATTTAGACATTGGCTTGTTAAATGACTACCTATCTGAGATTAGTCAGGGTACTGTTCCTCAGTCATTGATTGATGAAGTAGAATATCTGTATGAAGAAAATTCATATTCAATTGAGCGAATGGAAATGGTGGATTTAATAGGTAATACAAATGTAATGTTTGAATTCAAAGATATCAAAAAATGTTTTGATATGATAGAAAGTTTGATAAATGGTGATTATGATTATAAAGAGTTTGCAATGCAATTTCCGAAACAGTTAGAGTTGGTAGAGGATGAATGTCCCCCAGAAGTTTTAAGTGAAATTTCTGAATTGTGCAGTAATTATCTTTCTAAAAATATGTCAGATGCGGAATTTTTTCAAGAAGTGAAGAATCATCATATTAATTTTGAAGAATGCTATAATTCTGAGAGTGAATAAATGCTCGTGCATAATGTTGTACTATTTTAATCCAAATGTGCTTCGGCTGAGCCGTTTATTCTTGCGCAAGAATAAACGGCTTTTTGCATCCTCCGGGTTATATATTCGCACATTTGCCGTATTGTTTTTCCTCCAATATAATAAAAGCGTAAGGAGGGATGTTCAATGAAGAAAACCAAAATCTTTCTGACGGAAGCCGAATGGCGGTTTGTCATACATAGCCTGAACACGCTCAAGACCAAGAAACAATACAAAAGAGCCGGAGCATACAAGATTGAATTGGCTTGCTTTGCCCGTATTCGCAAGAGCCGTTCGGACATAGCTTAATTTTTGCAGTATAGAACCTTTCTTTTTCACGCGCCGCGTTGTTTTAACTCTTTCCCGCAAGGTTAATTTTGGGGTTATCATTTTCATCATATCCCCGGTCACTCTTTCGGAATTCAGATCTAAGAAACAGGCGATAGCAACAATCATAAGCAAGGTGGATATTATAGAAAAAATCAATTACCATCAGCTCCTTTCTTTAAAAATTTATTGAGTAAATCCTGTGGAACACCGTATTGTATCAAACGCTTTTTCAGGCTGTCGGACATAATGCACGGCTGGTCGAAATACCCTTCGATCTCAAAGCCGTTTTCTCCCATCATGTTTTTTATAATATTGTAGTTAAACAGGGTATGGTATTGCTGCTGACCGTTCGGCAGAATTTCACACTCCGAAATGTCCATGATTTTACGGGCATTGTTCTCAAGCTTATGCCATATACGACCAACGGAAAGGCTTGCCCGGCCTGAACAAGTGAGGTGTTAAATTCAATCGGGAATCTTTTTTGACATAGAAGTGCGATACGCATATGGGCTGTGTCTGCCGCCCCCGAATGGACGGTGCTTACTACGGTGTGTCCGGTCAGGCTCGCTTCAACTGCTGCGTAACACTCAACATCCCGCATCTCACCGACAGCCACAATATCGGGATTGAACCGCAAAGAAACAACGACCAAATCCTCCTGACTTATATCGTAAGCCGGATTGTCCGATGGGCGGGATAAGGTATGCACAACATTATTTTTGATTATGCTATTTTCTTCCCGCACAAGCGACAATTCACGGGAGCCGGATTCTATTGTGAAAATACGTTTATTATCAGGAATACTTGAAAGCAACGCATTGAGCAAGGTTGTTTTACCCGAAGATGTAGCTCCTGCTATTACAAACGAAACACCATAACGGATACACATTTCCAAGAAGTCTATCATTATTTCTGTGGCAAATTCCGTTTCGATCAATTGGCGGCGGTTTACCCGCTGTGGGTGTAAAAGCCTGATGGACACCGATATGCCGCGTTCTTCATCAATGACGGGTTCCTTGAGTGCGGTGATTCTTGTGTTGCACGGCAAATGCCCCTGTGTCATAGGCGTAGCGTTGTCGATAATCATGCCACTGTGGTGCAATAAGCGTTTCACGATGTCCACCGAATGCTGTGGACTGTGAAAGTGTTTTTCAATTTTCACGATACTGCCGTCAAAGTATGTGAGCGCAATATCGTTCCACGAATTTATATTTATTTCTTCTAATGAAGCGGAGCCGAGATACGGTGTGAGAATCGAGTATTCAGCCATTTCAGAATACAGATTGTCGGTCAATTGCTGTAAAGAAAGGTTATCAACCTTGTAGTCCTTATCCCGCAAATATTTTTCAATATATGATTTTAATTGTGGCAGCTTCGCTTTATCGGTCAGCGCCGCCGAGTAGTGCGTTGACACATGCTCCTGAACCAAGCGGAGCAAGGTTATAAAATCTATGCTTTGGCTCATATGCTATCCCACCTTTTCGGATAATTCAGCCAATCTAACCCGGTATTTTTTATCCTTCAACGCATCGGAGAGCGCACCGCCAAGCATCTGCTGCTTTAACTCTCTGGAAAAGGGCAAGGTGCAGGCAATATCCTTGAAATGCGCTTTGACATCCTCAATAGGCATATACAGGTCTGCGCCTGCAATGTTCAATATCTGAATGTGATCGTCAGTTTTATAGGAAGCGTCCGCATACAAGGGGAGCGGTGATGAAAAATACGCCATACTTTTCAAGTCGGGTGTACAAAGCCGCAGAACGGTATCCGCTTCCTTTATCGCCATCCAGAATAATGGTTGCGACTGCCTTGATCTTGCTGTCGGGAGCTTCAAAAATCTTGCGAATCTTCACAGTTGTTTGCACATGGGAACCTCCTTTCATAGCTTGGGTTCGGCTGTTACAAGCCGAAAAAGAATAAAGCTGTTTTGATAATTTTTGCAATCACCGCCTTTCATGAAATTTGTTGTATATAAAAACAAGTCGGGAAGAATATTTTTCTTCTCGGCTGGTTAGCTGGTTTTTAGGGGGTGAGGTTTGGAGAGGGGGAAGGGCGCAAAGCCCCGCAGACAGCAGAGCAGAAAGACAAACCACCCCCTTGAATGGAGAATTTAACGCGCGTCGTTATTTCGCTGTCTTTCATGTTGGCGATACAGCTCAAGTGCCTTGACAATAGTTTCTTCGATCTTCTGCGCGGGCGTCCCCGGTGCAAAGAATTTATTGATTTTATCCTTTGGCATTTTAAATTGTTCCACTTGATTTGGCTTTTCCTCGGTCATGATGGACAGGATAACGTCCTCGTTCAGGCGTCCCTCCTGCGAAAATTTCCGCATTTTCATCGCCTGCACATGGGAAGGGGTGCAATCTTCGCTTTGGATTGTCACAAGAAGGGCTTGCTGTTCTTCTTCCGGCAGGTAGGATAGCTCCACGGCAGGGCGCATGGCGATTTTGCCCTCGTCTACCATTTGCACGACTTCGGGAATAAGGTCATTTAAGCGAATGAAACGGCGAACTTGATTACGGCTATCGCCAGCAGCTTCACCAATTATTTCAACGGATTCACGCCCTTGTAACTTCCGCCCCAGTGGGTCGGAAGTTAAATCTGTCCTTTGCCCTTGTCTGTTCATTGCTTCCAACTTCATTTTATATGACTTCGCCTTTTCGCTTGGCAGGATAAGTTCGCGCTGCAAATTGCTGTCCACCATTGCGATTATGGCTTCGTCACGGCTCATCTGCCGGATGATACAGGGTAGGACTTCCAGTCCCGCAAGCTCACACGCCATTTTGCGGCGGTGGCCGCTAACAAGTTCATACCGCCCATCCTCTTTTTGCCGCACAATGGCAGGGGTTTGGATACCAAAGGTTTTCACGCTGTCGGCCATTGCCTGCATGGATTCATCCATCTTTACCAAAAACGGATGATCGGGGAAACTGTCAATCTCGGAGAGTAAAATATCCACCACTTTTTCAAGTTTGGCGTTGTCCCGTTCTTCCTGCGTGGAAAAGAGGTCATCTGCTGACGGCAGATTTAGTTTTAATTCTTTCGCCATCGGCAAGCACCTCCTTCGTAAAATCGGCATATGCCTGTGCAACCTTGCTTCCTTTGTCATAGGCATAAATGCTCTGCCCTGCGGCACTGGTTTCAGCGGCTTTTACGGCAACGGGAATCTGTGTTTTATAAATTTTCAGCACATTTCCATATTGTTTTCGCAGGATGTCCGCTGTAGTTTTCGCAAGATTCGTCCGCATATCGGCAAGGGTCAATAAAACGCCGTCTACCTTTAAGGCGGGGTTAATCTGCTTTTTTACCTTGCCGATTGTTCGCATAAGCTGTGTCATGCCTTTTGCGGGCAGGTATTGCGCCTGCACCGGGACAATCACGCTGTCGGCGGCGGCAAGGGCGTTGACCGTAATCATGCCCAGGCTCGGCATACAGTCGATAATGACGTAATCATATTCATGCTTGATACGGTCAAGATACTCCTTCAGCGTGAATTCGCGGCTCATAGCATTTACAAGGGTCATTTCCATACCGGAAAGCTCAATGCTGGACGGCAGCAGGTCAACGCCCTCCGCATGGTGCAGAATACCGCAGAAATGTTCAAATTCTTCGTCGTGGATGATTTTATCCATTACTGTGGAGAGTGTGACGGGCAGGCTTTCGTTGTCCGGCCACCCCAAAGCGGTGGTTAAATCACCCTGCGGGTCTGCGTCCACCAAAAGCACTTTTTTCCCTTGCATAGCAAGCCCGATACCGAGATTTGCCGTCGTGGTGGTCTTGGTCACGCCGCCTTTTTGGTTGCATATCGCTATAACTTTACAGCTTGGCATTATGGGTTCCTCCTTTTCATGTATTTAGCCGTTCCTGTCCGGGATGGGCAAAAACGGCTATGTACGGAAAACCGGGAGGAAATGAAAAAAGCCGCTTGCTCTAAAAAGAATAAACGACTTTTCTCTATGTATTCAGTTATTTAGATGGTTACTTGCGGGGCTTCTTGGGAACAAGCTCGATAACAGGCTGCGGCTCCGGGGAATTGCCGCCGCCAGCTTGCCATCCGGCTTTAAAGGATATGCGTACCATGTCGAACAACGCGTTTTGCGCTTTATCATATTCGCGGCGGTCTATGAAGTCGGCAAAGGCTTTTTCAAAAGAATTGGATTCCATTGCCTTCACCCCGCAACCCTTACCCGCTTAACACGGGCGTTCATAACCTTTAACAACGCTTCATCCACCGTGTCGGTGTACTGCCCCTCGTTGTGCAGCTTTACTGCACTATTTCTTTCTATATAAACGGCTTATTTCCAACGAAATGGTAAAAGATATAGAAAGAAATGATTTTAAAAACATTTCAGGAGTTGATTGAAAATGGGAATAATTTTGGGAATTTCCGGGATGATCGGAATTGCCTTGTTGATTTACTTATTCTATGTCTTATTCAGAGGTGAAAAATTATGAGCTATGTTATTTGGCAGGATATCTTTTTTATTGTTTTATTAATCGGGCTTTCCATACCAGTGGGAATTTATATCTATAAAGTCATGACAGGGCAAAAGGTGTTTCTGACCCGTATGCTTGCTCCTGTGGAAAAAAGTCTTTACAAGGTTATGGGAGTCCAAAGCGACGAGGAAATGGGAGCAAAGAGATATACCCTCTCGGTGCTCTTATTCAGTGCTGTAGGTCTTGTATTTCTTTGGGCATTGCAAATGCTGCAAGGCGTCTTACCGTTTAATCCGGAAGGAATGCAGGGTACAAGCTGGCATTTGGCTTTTAATACTTCCGCAAGCTTTGTTTCCAATACAAACTGGCAGGCGTACTCCGGTGAATCCACCTTATCGTATCTGACGCAGTTTTTGGGGCTAACCGTTCAGAATTTTGTCTCAGCGGCAACAGGGATCGCAGTGCTGTTTGCGCTGGCCAGAGGATTTATCCTGAAACAGAAAAAAACGCTCGGCAACTTTTGGGTGGACTTGACAAAGACTACGCTCTATGTGCTGATCCCACTATCCTTAGTGGTTGCGGTTCTACTTATTTCCCAAGGTGTGGTGCAGACATTCAGCTCATATAAGGATATTACCATGCTGGAAAACGGAGCCTCTGCGACTATACCATTAGGTTCGGCGGCAAGCCAGATTGCAATCAAGCAGCTTGGTACAAACGGCGGTGGCTTTTTCGGTATGAATTCCGCTTTTCCGCTTGAAAATCCTACGCCGTTTTCCAATCTGATACAACTCTTGTCGATTGTGCTGATTCCCGCGGCACTTTGTGTATCCTTTGGCAAAGCGGTAAAGGACAGCAAGCAAGGCAGGTCTATTTATATAACGATGTTGATCCTGTTTGTTGTTGCACTTGCAGGTGTAACGGTCAGCGAACAATTTGCTGCTCCTGTTTTTAACGGCGTAACAGTCTCCGGCAGTATGGAAGGCAAGGAAATCATTCACGGTGTAGGAACATCGGCATTATGGGGTACGGCAACCACTGCCGCGTCAAACGGTTCGGTCAACGCCATGCACGACAGTTTTACTCCGCTTGGGGGAATGGTTTTTATGTTCTTAATGCAGCTTGGAGAAATAGTATTCGGTGGTGTTGGAAGCGGGCTTTACGGTATGCTGGCTTTTGTTCTGCTCACGGTATTCATCGCAGGCTTAATGGTGGGGCGCACTCCAGAGTATTTGGGCAAAAAGATCGAACCGTTCGATATGAAGATGGTATGCCTGATCGTTCTGCCTCCGCCCCTTTTAACGCTTCTCGGCACTGCCGTCGCCGTTATGATGCCCGGCGCGGCAGCATGGCTGACCAATTCCGGCGCTCATGGGTTTTCGGAAATACTCTATGCCTTTTCCTCCATGGCCAATAACAACGGCAGCGCCTTTGGCGGCTTTGCCGCGAATACGGCGTTCACCAACATAACGGGTGGAATGATCATGCTTCTGGTTCGCTTTATCCCTATGGCGGCCGTAATTTTTCTCGCTGGAAACCTTGCGCAGAAAAAGACCGTGGCCGCAGGCGACGGAACGCTGTCAACCAGCAACACTATGTTTGTCGGGCTTTTGATTGCCGTCATACTCATTATCGGGGCGCTCAGTTTCCTGCCCGCCCTGGCGCTTGGCCCGATAGCCGACTACTTTACAACACGATAAGGATGAGGTGATGAAAATGAAAGAAAAAAGCGGAAATAAAAGCATCTTTGCGGATGCCGTACGCCAGTCCTTTGTAAAACTTTCTCCGCGTGTGCAGGTGAAAAATCCTGTTATGCTGGTTGTATATATAGGCGCTATCCTCACAACCGCCCTGTATTTTCTCTCTTTGGCGGGGATAAAAGATGAAAGCTCGGGATACATTCTGGCAATTTCTATCATCCTATGGTTTACCGTGCTGTTCGCCAATTTTGCGGAAGCCATCGCAGAGGGACGCGGGCGCGCGCAGGCCGACAGCCTGCGCAGCGCAAGAAAAGACGTTAAGGCGAAAAAACTGAAATCAGCCGCCAGCACGGATGAATATCTTGAGGTGTCATCCAGCAATCTGAAAAAGGGAGACATCGTTTATGTAAAAGCCGGTGAACAAATACCCATGGACGGCGAAGTGATTGACGGGGCCGCATCCGTGGACGAGAGCGCCATTACCGGAGAATCAGCGCCGGTCATTCGTGAATCCGGCGGGGACAGAAGCGCCGTCACAGGAGGGACGACACTGGTATCCGATTGGCTTGTTATCCGTATTACCGCAGAAGCCGGAGAAAGCTTCCTCGACAAAATGATTGCCATGGTTGAGGGAGCTTCCCGAAAAAAGACTCCCAATGAAATAGCCTTGCAAATCCTGCTTGTAACGCTTACCATTATATTTCTTGTGGTAACGGCCACGCTGCTGCCATTTTCAGGCTTTGCCAGCAGCCAGGCAGGAGCGGGTTCCGCAATTTCTCTTACGAATGTAATCGCTTTGCTTGTTTGTCTCGCCCCTACAACCATCGGCGCGCTTCTTTCATCCATCGGTATCGCGGGCATGAGCCGCCTGAATCAGGCAAATGTGCTGGCGATGAGCGGACGCGCCATTGAAGCGGCCGGAGATGTGGATGTGCTTCTGTTAGATAAAACCGGCACAATTACGCTCGGAAACAGGCAGGCCAGCGAATTTATTCCCCTAGAAGGCGTAACCGAGGAAGAACTGGCGGATGCCGCGCAATTTTCCTCCCTTGCCGATGAAACGGCTGAGGGAAGAAGCATTGTGGTATTGGCAAAGGAGAAATTCGGCATCCGGGGCCGGGAGCTTTCCAAATTGGGAGCAACCTTTGTAGAATTTACGGCAAAAACAAGGATGAGCGGTATTGATTTTCAGGGCAATGAAATCCGCAAGGGCGCGGCTGACGCTGTAAAAGCGTTTGTATTGCAAAAGGGCGGCGAATACCCTGATGAGTGCGAACAAATCGTAAAGCGTGTAGCCGGAGCAGGCGGCACCCCTCTTGTGGTGGCAAAAAATGATCAGGTAATGGGTGTTATCTACCTGAAAGATATTGTTAAGAACGGTGTTAAGGAACGTTTTGAAGATTTACGGAAAATGGGCATCAAAACCATTATGATTACCGGGGACAACCCCATGACTGCGGCCGCTATCGCTGCGGAGGCGGGTGTGGATGATTTTTTGGCGGAAGCAACGCCGGAAGCCAAACTGACACTCATCCGTGATTATCAGGCCAAAGGACATTTGGTTGCCATGACGGGCGACGGCACCAACGATGCCCCGGCTTTAGCACAGGCGGATGTGGCAGTTGCGATGAATACGGGCACTCAGGCCGCAAAGGAAGCGGGCAATATGGTGGACCTGGATTCAAACCCTACCAAGCTCATCGATGTTGTGCGGATAGGAAAACAGCTTCTGATGACAAGAGGCTCTCTTACCACCTTTAGCGTAGCCAATGATGTTGCAAAATACTTCGCCATCATTCCGGTGCTGTTTTTTGGCATTTATCCACAGCTTGAAATACTAAACATCATGGGATTCACCATGTAAACCGACGAGTCAACTCAGAAAAGGGGTTGGGGGGATTTTGGAAGTGGGAAAAGGCTGGAGAAAGCAGAAAAACCTAGTATTATCAAGGGATATTTCGAAAAAGTGACGGACTAGAAGTGCATTTTTTTGTGAGCTTGCGGTTTGCGGCTTGCAAAATTTTTTTGCCCTAAAATCGGCACATTATGAAGTGTTTATGATGAAAACATTAACAAAGTATTTCTTTAAACGCCGAGAGGGGCGCAGCGTTTAAATTGGGCTGGAAAAACGGCCGAAACGCGCGGGACGTGAGGTGAGAACCCTTGATTTATAAGGGTTTAAACATTTAAACACTTTTATGAAAAAATGGCTTCAAATTGTTTAAATTTCTTTATTGAGTGTTTTATGATGGGTCAATCATGTTGAATTGTTCAAGATTTGTTAATTTTTAATGGGACATGGTCTGTCCCATTAAAAGATTCATGTCCCATTCAAGCATATCAAGGGTTTGCAGGATGTTTTTATTAATTTAGAATTAATTTTAATGGGACATGAAAACACCTGTTTATTTTGCCAAATAATAAAAATAAACCGCCTTTTTTTTGGCGGTTTAAACAGGTTTTTATAG
This sequence comes from Oscillospiraceae bacterium, assembly GCA_031270605.1. GTDB lineage: Bacteria > Bacillota > Clostridia > Oscillospirales > Acutalibacteraceae > JAISXG01. Next base: position 39,591 of record JAISXG010000009.1, read on the forward strand.
CAGTTCAAACAGTGAATATATTTTAAATTAAGCATTAAAATCAAAGGGCATTCAGTTGACAACTTATTTTTCTTGTGATAAAATAATAAATTTAGCGTTTTATTTCATATTTTTGATTTTTAAAACAAGAGTTTTTTCTAACCTATCTACAAAGGATCCTGCTCCAAAAGAACGCTTATGATGCCGAAATGCAAAAATAGCCGCTTTTAAAACCCTTATTTCTTCATCGTAGTTTTTTTGCTTTCTATAAATTATCGCAAGGCGGTCATATGGAATCGTTGTGCTGCTCCACTCGAAAGATACATATTTTTCGTAAATTTCGATTGCCTTACCGGTGTTCTCCTTTTCTAGGTTCCTCGCATACTCAAGCTCTTTATATGTAATTCTTCTGAAATCCTGAAGCTCAAAAATCAAACATGTTTCAATATGCGGGCTATAAAAATCAGCTAAAGTCTTATTAGTAAAGGAATTTCGCAAAGACATAATTCCAAAGATAACATCATAATCTTTTTGCTTATTCTCTGCCGGATATATACTATAGTCCTTTAGAAAATCGGTTTCTTGTTTTGTTTCAAACAGTCTCATACATTAACCTCCTAAGCGAACTTTAGTGGTATCACGAATCAGTCCCGGGTGAAATTTATGTAGATTATGTTGCGATGTCTATGCCGAATTCTGTAGCCCTTTTTCTCTGCTCGCGCAGGAGTTCTATCATTTTTGCCTTTATGATGGTTCGGTCATCTTCATCAAACTCTTGATAATAACTTAATATTTGCTGTTCTTCCTCCGTCAGACTTTGAACTCTGGCGGGGGATTGTTCTTTACCTGTAAGCAAAAAATAAGCAGAGCAACCTAGGTATTCGCATATGGGTATTATCAGGTCGGAAGAAGGATTTCTGTTTTTTTCTTTCCAACCAGATATTGTACTGCTCTTCGTCTTTAAATGCCTGGCAAGCCCTGAAGCTGAAAGGTTTTTGTTTGCATTAATAAGAAAATGCACTCTTTCTCCTATTGTCATAAATACCTCCAAAAATTCTTAAATAGGTATTGACATGTTCGCAAATGGGTAATATAATACACATAACCAGTTAATTAATGTTCAGTAAAAAGCAATAACGTTGACTTCCATCGCAGGGGTTCGTTGAATTCGCGAGGTTTTCAACCATTCATTATTGTATGAAGAGGCAGGGGATACCCCTTCGATTCCGGTGAGGTTTTCAAGCGCGGCGAAAGGAGTAGCCGCAATACCCTCAATTGATGGAATCCGGGTTGATTCAGTGGCGGATGCTAATGTAGGCACAAAAGAATGGGCGCTTGCAGTGACTTCACTTAATCCGACCATATTCATCCAGTTTGTTATTTCACCCTGCGATGGAAGTCAGCGTTATTGCGGAACCGGCAAACGGCCGGACGTTCATATTTTACAACCAGTTAATCAATGTAAAGAAAGGAGATGAATACATGTCTGTTATATCGGCAATCAAAGAGTACCGCGAGAAGCGCTTTTTGAAAAACTTAAACGACGGCTACCTGTGGGAGAATGCAATGGTTGAAGATGTTTTTTCGGGTGACTGGACGGCATATTATCTTTTTTTGAATCAGCGGAAAGCCGTAGAAAAAGCCGAAAAAACAAAACCTGACAGAGACAGGTTCGAGGTTATGAAAGCCATTCTAATCCCATTTCTTGTACTCGTAACAGGAGAAATTCTACTAAACGTAATAGCAAATATATTATCATGCTGATTGTTAGTTGCCCTTTTAAGGTTTGATGCCAGTTTTTTCTTTTTTCGTCCCGTTGCTCTTTCAGGTGATCCTGAAGCGCTTTTTTTCCGGCTTCCGTTATATAAAACAGCCCGGTTTTCTTTGGAATGGTTTCCCCCGTATCTTGTTTAACGAATGCGTATTTCTGATTGACATGCATTTGTTGAATAAGATGATCAATACGGTATTCAATTGCGTCCAATCTCGGAAAACGTTTTTGCACCTGGTTAACTGAAGCAAGCCCCGCTTTTTTGAGATAACGAAGAAGCTTGACATCATATTTGCCTAAGCTGTCAGAAGCATCCATCCCACACACATCCTTTACAGCGATATCTTACTAAAAATTAATCAACTTGTCAATGCGGGGAGGTGAGAAAAATGCCAGTGTTCGACATGAAATCCACACAAAAGGCAAAAACGCCGTGGGGCAAGCAGGTCGAGAAGCGCCTGATCGACACCGGGATGAGCAAAAAAGAGCTGCTTGACCTGCTGAGCGAACGTGGATTCAAAATCAGTAAGTATGTGCTGCACTATTTGCTCTATGGCCAGTATGTGAATGTGCGGCTCGACGAAATTCAGGCAATCAGCGCAATTCTGGGAATTCATTTTGTGGCTTAACCAATTTGATTCAAGGAGGTGAAAACATAATGAGCAAATTAACATTCTCTAAGGTGGAAATCATACAGGATGAAAATCAGTCCACAGGAAAAATACTGATTGACGGCGTGGAGATCAAAGGCGCACAGGAGGTAAAGCTGAACTGGAAGGCCGGAAATATTCCGGTTGTTACCGTTTCCTTTTTGACGGATGCACTCAGCTCATCTTTGGACTGTCTGCTGATAGGGAAATAACCCATAAAAGACGAAGAAGGGAGGAAGGGCTATGAAGCTAATAGTTGAGGGTACACCAAAAGAAATCGCCGCCTCGCTCCCGAGATACGCAGGGATATTGACGATATGCTTCTCGACAAAAATTATACGTACAGGGAGATCATCGACTATCTTGGCACGATGGGGATCAGAATTTCGCAGAGCGCGCTTTCAAGGTATTACATAAACCTTTTTAAGTAAACGGAGGTCAAAGACATGGAAAGTTGGATTATTCACAACGGATATGATTACCTGGGCACGGCGGTTTCGATAGAAGAGGCGCGGCAAATTTGTGAGGAGTTTTGCCAAGATAAAAATGTCGCTTATACACCGAAGCGGGAGCTTGTTGATGAGGACGATTTGATTGTTTTGATTTATCAATACCGCACGCTTTACCTTGAGGTTTTTGTGATATCGCGCGATATGGATATTGAAGCATTTGCAGAGTGACGCCCTTCGGGGCGGTAATGCAGCCGATGATGGCAGGTTAAAAGGCGGTGAGTATTGATTGGACAGTATGTTATCGGTAGCTGAGATGGCGGGGTTAACCGGTTACTCCGAACGACATGTAAAGAGATTGGCATCAGAAGGGGAACTCCCCTGTAATGAGGGCTTCAACGATAAAAACCGAAAGAGGTATCTTTTCCCGTTGCAAAGCCTGCCGCCTGACTTGCAGGCTAAGTATTGGCAGCAGCGCGGAAACTCCCCTGCCGGGCAGACCGCAGCCTTTAACGGTAGCACAAAAAAGGACAGCCGTGCAAAACCCGCCAAGACCGGGCGCGGATATGAAGAGCTGAGCGCAGAAGAGCGCGGCGAGGCCGGGCTTTGGGAAAGCATCCTTGACGAGTGGGCTTGCTTCCGGCAGTATCACCGGGAACAGCCGAAGGGGCTTGCAGACGCTGAATTTGTGCGGCAATTGGCTTTTGGCTATGGCTGCCTGTTGGAAACCAATAGAGGAAAAACCCTGCGGTATCAGACAAGCGCTAAAACCCTCTATGCAAAAAAGGCACAGCTGCAGGAGGCAAGGCAAACCGGCAATTGGGAACTGCTGATTGATATGCGCAATAAATCCCGCCGTGGCAAAAGCCGGATGGACAATACCATATGGAGCGCCTTTTTATATTATTTCATGACGTATTATGAGGCGGCGAAGGGAAACAAGGGCACATTCAGCCTTACCGGAGCGGTTAAGGAAGCGGAAAACCTGATTGCCGCGGTTTATCCCGAACTGCTGCCGGAGTTCCCTTCGGAAGCATCTTTCCGGCGGCGGTTGGATTTTGATGTGCCGAAAGCGGTGCTGGAGCTGGGCCGGAACGGCAGCAAGGCATTTGATGACCTTTATGGGCTGTATATCAGGCGATCCTATGAGGATATGCAGAGTAATGAATATTGGGTGAGTGACACGCACACCTTTGATGTGATCGTTGAAACTGATAACGGATACCGATACCGCCCATATCTGACCGCTTTCGTTGATTCCCGCAGCGGCATGTTTGTAGGCTGGGAACTCAGCGACAACACGGGAAGCCGGTATGTGGTCAACGCGCTGCGCCACGCAATTGCAAAACACGGTGCGCCGCAGAATTGGGTAGCAGACAATGGCCGGGAAAACTGCAATTATGATGTTGGCGGCATGGGGCACCGGCATAAGGCAAAGCAGCGGGAAGATTTTATTCCCCCGTCAATTGCCAAAAGGCTGGGCATTACAGTGCATTACGCGATCCCAAAAAACGCAAAGGCAAAGCCGATAGAACGTTCTTTCCGGGACATCAAGGACTTTTTCAGTCGCCTGTTTAACACCTTTGTCGGCGGTAACATATTGGAAAAACCGGATGAAAAGCTGCGGCAGGTGCTGAAAAACGGCAATGTCATCAGCGAAAAGGATTTCAAGGATGCCGTTAATCTGCTGATTGAGTACGAATATAACGAAACGCCATATAACGGTTCGGTTATTAAAGATAAGGGGAAAACCAAAAAACAGATATATTATGCCTATCTCAGCGAGAAGCAGCGGCGCGTACCGAACGAAAGTGAGCTGAACCTGCTGATGATGCGCAGCACCAAGGCAATGAAGGTCGGCAGACCGGGCGTACATATCACAATCGACGGTTACAGGATTGAATATTGCAATGATGAGCTGAAAATGCTGCAGGGCAACAATGTCTATCTGCGCTGGGATCCGGCTGATTTAAAGCAGGTGCGCGTATATGATGAGGAAGACCGTCTGCTTGTGGTTGCACCCACATCCAATGAACTTGTGTGCACATGGGGTGATGACGAGGAAAAAATCAAGGCCGCTATGGCCTATTGCCGGCGCTGGAAAAAAACCGCGCGTGAATTCCTCGATGATATCATTGATCCCAACCTGATCAAGGTTGACGCGCTGGATCTGCATATTGCGGCGGCACAGCGCAGGAAGGAAAACGAGCAGGCCTATGAAGGTGCAAAGGTCGTTGAGCTTGTGACCACGGACAGCGAAAAAGAAAGGCCCCTGTATCAGGAGGTCGCAGGTCTTGAGGGCTGGAATGTGATTGATTATGTGGCAAATATGGACAGGAACAATAACGGCGGGTAGCCGATGAATAGCAGGAGGATGAGCGATGAAAGAGTTTGACCAGGGCTTACAGCAGAAGGTAAGGGACTATATAGCCGAAAATAGCATGAGCCAAGTGACGCTTGGAGAAAAAATCGGCAAAAGCAAAGGTGTTATTTCGGGGTATCTCAAAGGTAAGTATATTGGCGCTGTCCCTGAACTTGAAGCAATCCTGCGGGAATACCTGAATGCGGAAAAACAGCGCAGCGAGGATGCCCGGCAGGCAATGCCGTTTAAACCGGTGGGCGACTATGTGCCGATCCGCGCGAGTGAAGAGGTTGCCAGCCTGATTGAATATGCTCAAATCAATCGAACCATGGTTACGGTTGTCGGAGATCCGGGCGTTGGTAAAACGAGAGGCGCTTTCCGCTTCTGCCGGGATAACCCCAACAGCGCTGTTTATGTTAAGGTTGAACCTTGCTTTGCAAGTGTGCGCGGGGTGCTGCGCATGATCGCGCGTGAGCTGCATATCAACGACAGGCAATGCGCGGCCAACCTTGCATGGGAGATCCGTGAGCGCGTGGACGGCACGAACATGGTTATGATTGTGGATGAAGCGCAATTTTTGCCGCACAACGCGATTGAGCAGCTGCGCGGGTATGTTGACCAGCGTGACTTCCGCGGCAGTCAGGGCATCGGCATTGTGCTGATCGGCAATGAAAAGATTTTGCAGAAGGTTACGGGGAAAAACGCCCAGGATCATGACTGTGACCAGATCAGCAACCGCAACGGCATGAAGCATATCTGCAGGAACGCGAAGATCAGCGAGAAAGATGTCAGACTGCTCTTCCCTCTGCTCGCGGAGCAGGGCGCCGAAAAAGAGCTGGCGCTGATGCACAGAATCTGCAAAAGCCGCAACGGTGTGCGCGGAGCTGCTTTTGTCTACAACAACGCGGTACACTCCAAAGAAAAGGATATTAGTTATGAAGGGCTTGTTCGCTCAGCAAAAGCGACAGAAATTATGCTGACGGGTATTTAAGGCCTGCGGCTTAATGATATAAACAGGAAAGGTTGATTGAAATGACAGTGATTTATGGTTTTTTGCTTGGTTTGGCGCTTGGCACGGTATTTTTGAAACGGAAGCGGATTGTGTGGAGCTGCCGCAGGACGTACCAAAAGGTGCGGGACGGGGTTTGCAAACGACTGGCCCCGGTTGCGGCAAAAATTGTGGTGCATGACAGCATGCGGATACTCTCTGAGCAGGTGGAACATATGCAAGCCGGTATTTTGCGGCAACCTGACATTGGCTATGGATATCGCGCCGGAATTACAATACTGGATGATTTTTTCGTGGATTTAAAAAAATAGGGCGCAAGCCCTCCTTAATGCAGCCGCTGCCGGTCACAAGCCCGGATATGAAATGCAGAGTGAGGATTTTGAAGTTAGGAGGATTATTATGGAAATGACAAAAAAGCTCACCCGGAGCTGCACGGTGACAATTCCGCGCCAGATCCGGCATGAGCTGGGAATCCACCCCGGCACACCGATTGTGATCAGCACCACGGCTAATGGCGGACTCTATATTAAAAAGCATGTGCCGGTCTGCCGTGCGTGCGGCTCGGTGGAGCATGTTGCCGGAATCGGGGACACGGAGCTTTGCAGGGCTTGTTATGCGGAGCTTGGAAGGGGGTATCACGATGAGTGAAGCAATGGAAACCACGGCAATCAACTCTAACGCGCTGACCGATGAAGACTTGCTGAAGATGAAAGCCACGGAGCTGGCAAGCCTCAATCGGTCTGTAGATGACCTCAAAGAGCGGATTGACCAGCTCAAGGCGTATTTTGAACGCCTTGCCACGGATCAGCTGCTGGACACGAAGCTCAAAAGCGTGGATTTTTGGGGCTATGGCTCCCGCGTGGTGGTTACAGAAACAGAAACGGTCAAGCCCGTGTCTGTGGAAATCCTCAAAAGGGTGTTTGGGGCAATCGGCAAAGAGTGGATTAAGGAAGAAACCACATATAAACTGACAGACCCCTGCAAACGGCTGCTGGGCGCTGTGTTCCAGGGCAATTACACAGAGGGCAGCATTGACGAGTTGATTGAAAGCATCACCGCCGATGAAAAGTTACAGGCCACGCTCCGAAAGAAGCTGAAGGGGCGCTATGAAAAGGATAAAGCCGCACTGTTGGCTCTTACCGGCTGCACGGAGCAGGAGGCCAGCGACAATGCCTATCTTGCCGCAGAGGTCATTAATTGGGGTTGGTTGCTACAGATTTTGCAGGCCGCTGAATGGAAAGGATCTCCGCAGGAGGCTATTGACCTGATCCGGGCGGCGGTGATCGTTGACACGGGCACAAAGGTCACAGTTGAGAGTGAAATATAACGAGTCAAAACAGGCGGGAACGCCTGTACGCGTGAAACGGTCTACACGCGCTGATGAGACAGACCATCGAAAGGGAGAGGGTTTATGGCACAGTCAGCACCTAAAATGATGGATGCAAAGCAACGGGCGAGGATTTTCGCCATTGCCAACAAGTTGGGTTTGGTTGATAAAAGCGGGAATCGGGATGATGCGCTGCATGCGCTGGTGGAGTCCGAGACGGGCAAAAGCAGCCTGAAAGAATTGACCAGCCGTGAGGCAGAGCTTGTAATCAACCGGCTGTTTAAACTGCAGGGCAGCAATGCGCCCGTAAAGACTGCCGCCCCGAAAAAACCTAAAAAGCCGGAAAAAACCGCAGGGGCCTCGCAGGCACAGGTTGATAAAATATGGGCATTAATGTATACCCTCACAGGATATGATAAGGAGCCGAAAGCCGTTTCTTTAGGGGATAGATTGTGCGGCATTATTAAAAAAGAGCTGGGTATTAACGCAGTTTCCAAAACGCCTTTTGCATGGCTGGACTCACAGGCGGCATATAAGCTGATTGAGTGCCTCAAAGGGTATGTTGCGAACGAAAAACGAAAGGCGGGAGGTAAATCGTGAATGAGCGGGCCATTGATTCACTTACGATGGAAGATCTTACTGAAGATCAGCAGGTGGTTGCTGAATTGATTGGGTTTGACAATTATAAAAAACTTGCCGAGGTTTTCGTTAGTGATGTTATTTATCTGCCAAAATTTAAAAATAAAGAACGGAAAATCCGTAATCAGAAAATCATTGAAGAGTTTGACGGAACGAATACATTGGAACTTGCAAAGAAGTATGGGTTGACAATGGTAACCATTCGGAGTATTGTTGCAGTAAAGCGTCGTGCGCTTAAAGCGAACCCGTTGCAGGATGCTCAACTCACATTATATGATTTTGAGTAAATCGCTTAAACAAATCCTTTTTTTCCCTTCTTGTCACAAAATATGGTATGACTATCTAAAAGATAGCTATACCATATTTTTTATGCTCGGAGGGAAGCGTATGCCGCAGTGGCTCAGTGTGTTTATACCAACAATTTGCGCAGTGATTATAGGAATTATCGGATTCTTTTTGAAACGCTCTTTTGACCGTATCGACCGGTTAGAAGATATTGTAGGAAAAATCAAAGAGGACTACATCACAAAAGATGATTTTTTCAGAGAGCAGAGCAAGATCGAGCGCAGCATCAAAGATGTTATGAGTTTGCTGATTGAAATAAAGGGGAAGGTGGGGTAAGGATGACGAACGAAAACGATATCAGAAAACTGCGGCAGGGTAATTTTGTTGTCAATAACGGAATAGTCATGCGGGCGGTAAACCTCTTACGTATGCATTTCAACAAGTTGAGTGGCGTACAAAAGCTACTTTTTCAGCGCGATGGTATTATTGAGGCAGATTTTTTGGACAGTCTAAATTTTTTGGTTCGTGCTGGATACATAGAACTGCGTGAAATATCCTCCAAAAGGCCTGTGATTCTCGCAGACTGCGATTACAGGACGCTGGAAGCTATAATTACAGAGAAAGGTATTCGGCTCGCGGCTGGAAGTATACATGATGATTTGGTTGAGGTTTGCTTGTTATGAAAAAGCGGAATAACCGAAATCACTCAAGCATTGAAAAGCTGCCGCCCTCCCTGCGCGATACGGTAGAGGAAATGCTGCTGATCGGCAGTACTTACAGGGAGATTATTGAATATGTGGCATCTCACGGGGAAAAGATCAGCCAGAGCGCCCTTTCCCGGTATTTTATCAAGTTCAATGACAATCTGCAGGTCATGCAGCTTGCACAGGAGAGCGCCAACAAAATTTCTGAGATGCTGCAAAGATACCCTGAAATTGACTTCACCGAAGGTCTCGCGCTTTTAACTTCACAGAACCTTTTCAGCCGGCTGGCTGATGCACAGGAAGACGAGTGGAAGGATTTGCCGCTTGAAAAGGTTGTGCAGCAGGTCAGCGGCCTGACACGGGCCGTAGCCCATAAGCGTCAGGTCGACGCAAAAACCGCAGATGATGTGGAAAAGGCCATCGGCAACATGCAGGGTAAATTGTTTGAGGTGCTGCGCCGGGAGCAGCCGGAACTGTATGCAAAGCTGAACACGTTCTTGAGAGAGAAGAAACGGGAGGGCTTGGAGTGAAGTGGTATGTTTTGCAGGTGTTAACCGGCAAAGAAACGGCGGTGCGCGACAAGCTGCATGATGCGGGGTTTCAGGCAGCCGTGCCGCAGGAAGACAGGTTGATCCGAAAAAGCGGCAAATGGATTCAAAAGCTTTATACCCTTTTCAGTGGATATGTTTTTATTCAATTGCAGTATTGTGCCGAGCTATATTATAAAATTTTAGCAACGCCGGATGTGTACGGTTTTCTGCGGAGCAACGAGGAACCCGTGGCACTGACATATCTGGAGACAGAATACCTGCGGCAGCTGAACAATCAGGGCGAACCTATTCAGCCTGCAGTGATCCGTTTTAATGAAAATGGCAGTATTCAGGAAATTAACGGCGTGATGGCCTATTTTGGCAGCAGGATTCTAAAATATGACCGACATGCCCGCCGGGCACGGATTCTGGTTAGCATTGGCGGCGCGGAGAAAGAAATCGAACTCTCAGCGGTGACTGCGGAGGATGAACAAGAAGAAACCGGCGATGAGCCGGAGGCTGCGGATACTGGATAAGTATGCGCGGGTAAAAGGATATCGGGACAAACGGAGGGCTTGATTCGTCGCCCAAAGCGCAACCGAAGGACATAGCTTAGCAACGTGGCTCTTCCGGGCCGCGAATGGCGAAAGCATATCCTTTGATTCCCGTTTTTTCCTTTTCATCCGCATTTCTTGATATATGTGTTTAAATCTTAGCTGCACCGCGTTCAAATTTGTCTGTAGTACGTTCAAATTGGTTTAAATTTTTTCACAGGGGAAAAAGGATTATAAGGCTCTAAAGTGGCTATTTCGGGCGCACAGGGCCTTGTTTGAAATTCCGGGGGGAGGTCAGCATGGCAGACAGGAAAAAACGAAATCATCTTGAAGATTTGCTGACCGCCATTCATGATGTCGAGGCAAGCGAAGAGAACCAGAATGACGATTCTTTAAACGATCTTAATAAGCTGATTAAACACTTTTTATACATTGATGATGCAGCTTTCCGGCTGGCCCTGCGGGATGACCTTGAAAGAGGTATGCCTTTAACCGGTGAAAACGGCATCCGGCGCAAACTGGCATCCATGGATATGGAGTTTTTCGGCCGGGCGTATTTCCCGCACTATTTTTCCCGTCCTTCTCCGGACTTTCACCGGGAGCTTGACGATATCTGGAACAGCGGCGTACTCAAGGGGCTTGTGCCACGCACTCCCGCCGACGTTAAAAAGATAAGCCGCCTGCCGGGCTGCCGGCGCGCGGTTGCGGCACCTCGTGGTCACGCAAAGTCTACCACGCTCACATTCAAGGGCACAATGCATGCCGTAATGTACGAATATAAGCATTACCCGATTATTATTTCGGACAGCTCCGATCAAGCGGAGGGCTTTTTGGATAATATCCGCGTGGAATTTGAGGAAAATGAAGCACTCCGGGAGGACTTCGGTGATCTGATCGGCAGCGTGTGGCGGAGTAATGTCCTCATAACCAAAACAAACATTAAAATTGAGGCCATTGGTTCAGGTAAAAAAATCCGTGGCCGAAAGCATAGGAATTGGCGGCCAGACCTTATTGTGCTTGACGATGTGGAAAATGATGAAAATGTCCGCACGCCGGAGCAAAGGAAAAAGCTCGAAAACTGGTTTCTCAAGGCCGTATCAAAAGCCGGTGACGATTACACTGACATTATCTATATTGGCACACTGCTGCATTATGACAGCTTGCTGGCAAAAACACTGGCAAACCCGGCATATAGCGCGATCAAATATAAAGCGGTCATTGCTTTTTCTAAGGCTGATGACCTCTGGCAGCAGTGGGAGCATATATTCACAGAACTGGCAAACCCTGCCCGGGCGGCTGATGCAAAGAGTTTCTTTGAATTGCATCGTGCCGCCATGCTTGAAGGGACTGCCGTGCTTTGGGAAGAAAAGCTTTCCTATTATGACCTTATGGTTATGCGCGTGTCTGAAGGTGAGGCATCCTTTAACTCAGAAGAACAGAACGAACCGATCAACCCGGATGATTGCATTTTCAATGAAGAGTGGTTCGATGAATACAACGAAGCCGAGATTGATTTTAAAAGCCGGGATTATAATTTCTTCGGGTTCGTGGATCCTTCGCTCGGGAAGTCAAAGCACAGTGACTATTCCGCAATTCTTACAATGGCCAAACATAAGGTTTCCGGATATATGTATGTGGTTGATGCCGACATCGAACGGCGGCACCCGGATGTGATTATCGGTGACATTTTGGAAAAAGAGCGCTGGCTCCGCAAAAGCTTCGGGCGGGGATATAAAAAGTTCGGCGCGGAAACTAACCAGTTCCAGTGGTTCCTGAAAGAAGAACTGGCAAAAGCTTCGGCCCGCGCTGGCCTGTATTTGCCTATTGAAGAGGTGCAGCAGTATAGTGACAAAATCATGAGGATTCAAACGCTGCAGCCGGATATCAAAAATAAGTACATTAAATTCAATAAAAAGCATAAACGTCTGCTGGAACAGCTCCGTTACTTTCCGATGGGGGCACACGATGACGGCCCTGACGCGCTGG
>JAISXG010000037.1 GCA_031270605.1 Oscillospiraceae bacterium
AGAATGAAAATATGCGGCGTGTCTACGCTTACCTGATCAAGCAGCGGTGCATCGACCGGGACGTGCTGTATCACTTCGCGCACCGCGGACTGATCTACGAGGACGCGCAGTATCACAATGCGGTATTCGTGGGCACCGATAAAGATGGCAAACCGCGACACGCTCATAAAAAATCCACATCCCTCAACGACAGCAGCTTCCGAGCCAACCAAACCGGCTCCGACGCTGCTTTTTCATTTAACCATATCGGGCAGAGCGATACACTGTATGTTTATGAAGCCCCGATAGATATGCTGAGTTTTATTTCCCTGTACCCGAAGCATTGGCAACAGGACTCATATATCAGCCTCTGCTCGGTGGCCGATCACGCGCTGTTCCGTCTACTGGAGGATAATCCGCACATCCGCAAAATCGTCCTCTGCCTTGACAACGACGAAGCCGGGCGGCAAGCGATGGAACGGATCACTGCAAAATTCTATGATCGTGGATACGAGGATGTGTCTGTTCTGCTTTCGCAGAATAAGGACTGGAATGAGGATGTGAAACAGATGAATGGCAGGGCTGTGCTTCCTGCCGAACCTGAAGTATATGATTTGCCAAATCCAATGATGCTGGAATGATTTATTCAGGTTTTATCCTGTCAATCCCAACAGTCGCCAATTCATCATTAATAATTGCCAAGCTTCCTGTTCCTCTGTCTTTACCGGTTCCGGGCGGCTCGTTATACGCGGTTTGCTTAACGACAAGCTTGCCGTTTTCGAGTGATAACGAATAATCGTACACCATGCGGTCGGACAGCTCATAGCTTTTCTTATTAAAATAATCGTACACGATAATACGGTTGTCAACGATCCCGGAACCGAAGCTGGTGGATGCACAGATTTCCGGAAGATTATCACCGTTTAAGTCCGCAAGATATACGCTCCAAACTGGCATACCGAAAAGGATATCTTCACCGTTTGCCGTAATTTTTTCAAAAGTCCACTTGAATTTGATGCCTTCAAACTCAGGAATATCCAAATCAATAACGCTGTCCCACGGCATGTGGTCATTATAAAAATAGTTAAGCAGCTCACGCGGTGCAAATGTTTCAGCAGTCATTGTGAATGCGGCATCCCCGCGAATGACAAAGGCGTACTCACACTCATCCGTACCAAAGTTGCAAAGCAGACGATATCCCTTAATGGTTGCGCCCGGCGCATAATCGGCACTGTTAGAGCTGAGAGCGGTAGCATAGTTCTTTTCGATTACAAATGAGCCTTTGCCCTTCTTGAAAGCAATGTCAATGGCTGTTCCCTTATGCTCGGTCGTATATTTTGCAGAGCCGTCAGCCTTGATGATATGCTCGGTCAGTTTTACCGTATCCGGGAGCTTGCCGTCAAATTCAATGGTAATGGATTCGCCGTTTTTCAGATAAACAAGATCGCCCGGAGCGTTATCCTTTATGATCCCAATAAGGTTGTCTTCCCGGTCGGTTTGAGCGTTCCCTAACCGGTTCATCCCGACCACCCATTCAATATCGGTGTTACCGGAATAGACTTTGATTTTGGGGAAACCACCCACCGTAAGCGATCCGGTTTCATTAGCGCACCCAACAAGGAGCATGGCAAAAAGCATGGATATCGCAAGCAATAAAGCGGTTTTTTTAATCATAAATCAAGAGCTCTTTTCCATATGTTTATATCTTAAATTATATTGCAAAAACAAGAAAAATTCAATCGAAAAAATCGAAGGAGCTAATTCTTATGCAAGGTATTACAATTTTAATTTTGGTCGGTGCGGCCATGTTCCTTATCCTCGGACTGATTCCTCTGCTGGCGCACATCTATAACCTCAACGGCATCAAATCGAAAACCGTGGGCGACGGACAGCACGGCACCGCACGGTTCGCATCACACTCAGAGCTGCGGCGCACATACAAGGAAATCCCCTTTGAACCGGAGCTGTGGCGTCAAGGTCAAAACCGCCCAAAGATACAGGGTATTGTTGTCGGGTGCAGGGAAAAAGGCGGCGGCACTATTGCGATGGTGGACGAAGGTGACGTCCACTGCATGATGATCGGTGCGGCAGGCTGTGGGAAAACAGCCTTCTTTTTGTATCCGAATATAGAGTTCGCATGCGCCTGTGGGATGAGTTTTTTGTCGACCGACACCAAAGGCGACGTCGCGCGGAATTACGGAAAAATCGCCCGCGATTACTATGGTTACAATGTCGCCCTGATCGACCTCCGTAACCCCACCCGGTCGGACGGCAATAACCTCCTGCACCTCGTAAACAAATATATGGATATCTACCTCGCCAATCCGACCGACATTGCGGCGAAAGCGAAAGCGGAGAAGTACGCGAAGATCACCGCCAAGACCATTGTCAGCGCGGACGGCGACAATGCCAATTACGGGCAAAACGCCTTCTTCTATGACGCCGCAGAAGGTTTATTGACGGCTTCCATCCTGCTGATTGCCGAGTTTGCCGAGAAGAACCAGCGGCACATTGTCAGCGTGTTCAAGCTGATCCAAGACTTGCTGGCACCCTCCGGCGTTAAGGGGAAGAATCAGTTCCAGCTCCTCATGGAAAAGATGCCGAACGAGCATAAGGCGAAATGGTTCGCCGGTGCTGCCCTCAACACAGGCGATCAGGCCATGCAATCAGTCATGTCCACCGCGCTCTCACGGCTGAACAGTTTCCTTGACTCGGAGTTGGAGCAAATCCTCTGCTTTGATACCGCCATCGACGCGGAGCGGTTTTGTCATGAAAAATCCGCATTGTTTGTAATCATGCCGGAGGAAGACCCGAACAAGTTTTTTATGATCTCGCTGATCATCCAGCAGCTATACCGGGAAATCCTCTCGGTGGCCGACGCCACAGGCGGGAAATTAGAGAACCGCGTCATGTTTTACGCAGATGAATTCGGAACGCTGCCGCCGATCAGTTCAGCAGAGATGATGTATAGTGCCAGTCGGTCTCGTCGGCTCAGTATCATATCCGTGATACAAAGTCATCAGCAACTCGAAAAAAACTATGGCCGCGAGGGAGCTGCCATTATCATCGACAACTGCCAGCTTACCATTGCCGGTGGGTTCGCGCCGGGCAGCGAGAGTGCGGAGATCATCAGCAAAGCGATGGGAAGCCGGACGGTCATGAGTGGATCCGTGAGCCGGAGCAAAAACGACCCATCACAATCCCTGCAAATGATCGAGCGGCCGCTCATGGCCCCCGCGGAACTCAAGAGTATGAAAAAAGGCAGGTTCATCGTTCTGAAAACCGGTGCGAATCCATTCGTGGCAAAGTTAAAGCTATTTTTCAAATGGGGTATCAAATTCGATGAAAAGGACCCATACACTGTCGTGGATAAAGGCGCGCGGCCGGTGGCCTATGTATCCAAACCGCAGATCGAGGACGCTATCGTTGCGAAATTCCCTCCGCCTGCGTCCGCAAAAGCGATGACGCCCGGCCCGAAAGCTGGAACCCCACCCACAGAACGCCGCCGTATGCCGCCACGACCGCGGGACGCCGATAACGCCGATAACAGCGGGAATGCAGGCGATACCGATAGCGACGGCGCGGGAGCGGAAATGACGCCAAGCCGCAAACGGAACGTAGGCGGCACACCGAAATTCAAAACGTAGGAGGAGAAGTATGCCTTATTTTGATTTGATTTATACCGATGACCGGCTTCCCAATCGGGCGAAGCTGGTCTATATTTATCTGTATGACCGGATGGACGATGAGAAAAAGACATGGCCGGGGATCAACCGGATCGGGTCTGACCTCTCACTGTCCCGCAGCACGGTCAAACGCGCAATCAAAGACCTTGTAAAAGCCGGATATGTGCGGAAGGAGGCAGCCTACAGGAAGAATGGATCGGCGACGTCAAACCGCTATTTTATTGTAAAATAAGAACCAGACCCACTTGCGAAATCAAAGATTTCAAGTGGGTTCTCCGGAACCTTGTTGCTTCGCAATATGCGGCGCGAAAAATTTGTATCTTCCGCCAAGGCACCACTGCACCCTATCAGTGAACCGAGTACCGGTTCATGGTGAACCGGCAAGGAAAACCTCAGTCTAAGAAATATTACTACCAGAGAAAAACAAATAAACCATTAAGTAAATATACTGGGTATATTATGTTTGTTGAGTGAGAACCATTTTATATGGTTCTTACCAATGTTGTGTTGGTTGAAAAAGTACCGATTTGTTTTGCAAAATATCGGAAATGGCTTGGTTATATGTTTCATAGAATGAAGGATTTCAACTGCCAAGTAACTTTCAATAGCCAAAAATATAAGTTTACAATTAATGATTTACAACAATCATAATTGGGTATAGCAGATTCTGTTATAGTCCCGGTATGCCGGGCAGATCGCCTTAAATTTCCGAAAAGATGAGAACGATAGCTTAAAATCATGCCGGATGCGTTTAAAATTATCTGAAATTCGGCAGTCTTTTTCTTTCTGTAAGTAAAACAGAAACAGACTGCGGACAAGCAAAAAAGCGATGCTGAATTTGCAAACAAACTGTGGAATCTACACGAAATCTGAATGAATCGAAAAATTTTTGGTTTAGGGTATTGACAATTGTAACAAGCTTATGTATAATATAATCCATAGTCTTACGATATGTTTAATATGGATTAAAAGGAGCCGCTATGAACTCAACTTTTTCGAACAGAAACCGTATGATGATGTGTAACGTATCATGCTTTTGTATGATGCGTACTTGCGCTTGCTCCTGCCGATGTTGAACAATATTGAATTTCGATGCCCTGTTTAAATTATGGTCAGAGAAATTCTGAACCATAATTTTTTTTATTTTATAACCAATTTTGAAGGGAGAAATCTTTAATGGCAAACATAGCGCAAAGCCTTACCGACTTAATCGGTAAAACCCCGCTGCTTCAACTCAATAAATACAATGAAGCCAATGAGGTCAAGGCAAACTTGATTGCCAAGTTGGAATACTTTAATCCGCTGGGCAGCGTCAAGGACAGAATTGCTTACGCAATGATTGCCGACGCCGAAGAAAAGGGGCTGATCAGAAAAGACACGGTTATCATTGAGCCGACCAGTGGAAACACCGGCGTTGGGCTTGCGTTTGTCGCGGCGGCAAAGGGGTACAAACTGATTCTTGTGATGCCGGAAACAATGACTGTTGAGCGCAGAGCGTTGGTACAGGCATTGGGAGCGGAGCTTGTCCTAACGCCGGGAACTGAGGGGATGAAAGGTGCAATCAAGAAAGCGGAAGAATTGGAGGCGCAATATCCCTCATCTTTCATTCCGCAACAGTTTAACAATCCGGCCAATCCACAGATTCACCGCAACACCACAGCGGCGGAAATCCTTTCGGATACTGACGCAGATATCGCTGCTTTCGTGGCGGGTGTTGGAACAGGCGGAACGGTTACCGGCGTTGGTCAGGTACTCAAATCACAGGTGCCAAAGGTGAAAATCATTGCGGTAGAGCCAACTGATTCTCCCGTTCTTTCGGGAGGCAGCCCAGGGCCTCATAAAATACAGGGCATCGGGGCGGGTTTTGTCCCTCACGTGTTTGACGCAAATACAGTTGATGAGATTCTTACCGTGAAGAACGAGGAAGCATTTGAAACCTCCCGTCAGGTCGCTAAACTGGAAGGACTTCTTGTCGGTATATCCTCCGGCGCGGCGTTGTTTGCGGCAACGCAAATTGCAAAACGCTCCGAATATACCGGTAAAAACGTGGTGGTGCTGTTGCCCGACACAGGAGAACGTTATCTTTCAACTCCTCTGTTTGTGCAGAGCCAGTAAAGCGTTTTGGCTGAAAGGCAGGTGACAGAATGAATGGAACGCCGACAAATATCAGAAGACAAAACCGATTTTGCCCGGTTTGTCAGGGAACAACTGAGTCAATCATCGGATGGTGCCATCACCGTTTCCAAACAAGCGGGCAAAGTTTCCCATTTGACTCTGACCCAAAGCAGGGCGTCGCCGCGAAAAACGCAGGAAGATACCGGACAGCGAAAAAACGGAGTGCTGATATCCGATGAAGAACTTTTGGATATTCTTGCGGACATTGACAGTGTCGAGTATGGAACGGTCATCCTGCGATTGCAAAATTCCAAGATTATCGGAGTGGAGAAAAATGAGAGCATCAAATTGTAGCCGAAGGCGGCGAAGAAAAACCATCGGTTTTGCCAAGTGGCATTGTAATAAAATAAATTATCTGCCGGAACACCGGGGATAAACAAGGATAGAAAATCCGCGTTTATCTCCGGTGTTTTGTTTTCGGCAAATCACAAGGAGCGGAGTAATTAATAATGGCTAAACAAATCAAACAAATCGCAATCTACGGTAAAGGTGGGATCGGAAAATCAACGACCACCTCCAATCTAAGCGCGGCGCTTTCGGATATGGGATACAAAGTGATGCAGTTCGGATGCGATCCCAAAGCGGATTCGACCAACACGCTTAGGGACGGCACCTACATACCGACAGTATTGGATTTGCTGCGTGAAAAGGGTCAGGTGAAAGCTGAGGAATCAATTTTTCAGGGGTACAACGGAATCTACTGTGTGGAAGCGGGCGGTCCCGCTCCGGGTGTGGGCTGCGCCGGACGGGGAATTATCACGGCGGTTCAGCTTTTGAAACAGCAGCACGTGTTCGAAGACTTAGACTTGGACTATGTTATTTATGACGTCCTCGGCGATGTTGTCTGCGGCGGCTTTGCGGTTCCCATTCGGGAAGGAATTGCCCAACACGTATTTACCGTGTCCTCATCGGACTTTATGGCGATTTACGCGGCGAACAATCTTTTTAAGGGCATCAAAAAATATTCCAATGCGGGCGGCGCGTTGCTCGGCGGCGTGATCGCAAATTCCGTGACTTCTCCCTATCAGCGTTCCATCATAGACGATTTTGTGGAGAAGACGCAAACACAGGTAATGGAGTACATCCCCCGTTCTATCACGGTTACACAGAGCGAACTGTCGGGGAAAACGACCATTGAGGGCGCGCCGGATTCGGAACAAGCGAAAGTTTACCGTGCGCTTGCAAAGCGGATTGACGAACACACCGAATCGAAAACGCCGAATCCGCTGGATTCCCAGCAGTTAAAGGAATGGGCGGCTAAATGGGCGGAACAGATTATTGCTGTTGAAAAAGGCGAAATCACTTCCCAAGCCGCAGGCATATAACAAAAACAAATTATTTATTAAGGAGCTTACTAAAATGAAAAAATTTATCAAGCCGGTCATCGGCGCAATCATTTTTTCGGTCTTGCTGTCAGCTTTTGCGGGTTGCTCCAACAAGTCCGGCGATACAGCGAAATTACCCACTGTCAAGGTTGGCTGGATTCAAATCGACGGTGTCCGTCCCGCGCTTGTCGTGGCGGCTCAGCAGCTCGGTTATTACAAAGAAGAAGGAATCAATGTTGAATTTATCAATGTTGACAGCGTCCCTTCCGGGATCGCCTCCGTTGAAAACGGCAAACTGGATGTTTTCACACTTTCTCCAATGGCGCTCTCCTCAATCGCTAAAGGCTCGGACGCGGCGATTTTCGCAGGCGTCGCAACGGAAGGCAGCTCTCTTGTTGTCAGCAAGGCAAACAGCGATTTGGACTGGAAGAATTTCAAAAACTGGAAAGGCAAAAAAATTGGCGGCGATCCCACAAGTCCGATTACATACCTCCTCATCCAATACATCAAGGAACAAAATCCGGAATATACGGACGAGGGTTATGTTGAATGGGTACATTTTGACGATAACAATGTCTTGCTTGAAGCAATCTCCAATGGTTCGGTTGACGGCGGCTTTTTGACCACAGAGCGCGTTTGGCTTGCGGAGGAAAGAGGATTAAAGGAAGCCTTCGACGTCGCTGAATTCCTGCCGGAATTCCTCTGCTGCCGCCAAACCACGACTTTAACCTACATCAGTGAGCATCGTGATTTGCTGAAAAAACTTCTCCGGGCGCAAATCCGTGCTGAAAAAGATTACAAGGATTCCTCCGATAAGCTCTTTGAAGCCGTCGCGCAAATCACCGGACAGACAAAGGAACACGTTATCCGATACATCGGAAGCGAAAAGAACTATTACAGCACCGGTTTGACCAAATACCGCAATCCGGTCAGCGTCAATCCGCTGTACAACAAAATCATTGAGTACGATAAGGTCAGCATCAAAGCGGGCTACTACGAAGAAAATCCCGCGATTGATTTGAAAAAGCACCTCGACATTACGATTTATGAGGATGCGCTGAATGAGCTGATTAAGGAAAACCCGGACGACCAGACATACAAAACGATGTATGACCTGTTCAAAACAGCCAACAGCCAATACTGGGAATAATACTTAATCATTTTTTGGAGGGATTTATTATGGCAGTTAATCTGAAATTGAGTGAGGTGCCAAGCCGCGAACAGCGGCTTGGCTCCATCACTGGCTACGACGGTTCGCTGAAGGATTTGGCGACGCAGGGCTGTGCAGGATGTCTGCGAAACAAGCAAAGAGGCTTCCAGACGGTCAGCAACTGCGCCCACATTCACTGCATCAATCAGCTCGCGGGGTTGGAGGGAACATTGGTCGTAGACCACGCTCCTGTCGGCTGCGCCGGAGCGCAAATCTGTTTTACCAGCGTAAAAAGCAGAGTTCCCGCGCCTCCCGGCGCGTTGCAGCACGCAAAGGTGATTTCCAGCGCAATCGGTGAATCCGATACTGTTTTCGGCGCATTGGATAAGCTCCGGGAAACGGTAATCGCCGCAAATGAACGGCATAATCCGCGGGAAATCTATATCGCCACAAGCTGTGTCTCGGCAATCATCGGCGAAGACGTGAACAGCGTCTGCACCGAACTGTCCGAAGAACTGGGCAAACCTGTTGTAATGGCACAGGCGGAGGGATTGAAATCAAAAATATGGGCGAGCGGCTTTGACGCCTATTGCCATGCCGCTTCCCGCGCGCGGCTGATTGACACGAAAAAGCGGAACAATACCGTCAATTTTGTGGGGTTCAGCAATCTGGGTAAACAATATGTTGAGCCGTTGCTGGCCCGTTTGGGCTTGGAACTTATCTGCCTGACTGCCACCGCCTCTGTGGAGGATTTTGAGCGTGCCTGTTCTTCCGTTGCCTCATGGGGGCAGTGCGGGGCGCAGTCGAGCTATCTTTGTTCCGCTTTGGAAGAAAAATGCGGCGTGAAATACTTTCAGTCTCACCTTCCCTACGGCGGCGTTGGTTTCGAGCGTTTCTTCCTGGATTTGGGACGGTACATCGGAAAAGAGGACGAAGCCAAACAGGTCATTGCGGAAGAAAAAGAAAAATACAGGGAAACCATTGAAAAAGCAAAAAAAATTCTTGCCGGAAAGCGGGCGTTTGTCGCATTAGGCGCGAGCTTTGCCTACGAATACACACGCTTGCTTTACGAGCTGGGCGTTGAAGTTCCCCACGCCGTAGCGTATCATTACGACCCCAAGCTGGATAATCCGGATGAGTCGGAAAAAATCGCTGCCGCAACCGATGTGATAGAACTGAATCTTGACGTAGAAACAAGCGTTAACGACGGTCAGGTTATGGAAACGCGCCAGCTCATCAAAAAGTACAATCCTGATGTCATTATCACACGCGGACACGACGCCAACATCATTGCGTCTTCGTTTGGAATACCGGCATACGCCTGTGAAATCGGGTTAATCCTAATGGGATACCGTGGTCTTGCTCTTTTTGCGACTACGCTTGCCGATACGCTTGCCAACACGAATCTGCAAAAGCAGATTGCCAAGCACTACAAACAGCCGTTCACAGAGAAACTGGAGAATACAGCTCCCCATTCTTTCTACAAGGAGGTGGCGGTATAAATGGCTTGTTCAGAGCAAAGCCGCGTCGCCTGCGGCATCGGCGGATTCTATACCGCACTTGCCATTGAAAGCGTCCTTCCCATTTTGCACTCGGGGCCGGGCTGCCTGTTTAATGTCGCAGGTGTGCTTGCGCTTGCCAACGGCAGGCAATCGGCGATTACTTATTACGAATCGTCTATTCCAAGCACCAACTTCTGCGAAGAAGATGTAATTTTTGGCGGTGTTGAGCGCCTTCGCAACTTAACAGCGAAAGCACTTGAATACTATAAGACCGATTTGGTGATTATTGTTGACGGCTGCACGGCTGAGATTGTGGGCGACGATATCGAGGAAGTCGCAAACGATTTTGCGGATTCGGAAACCCCTGTGATTTTCGCATCCCTGCCCGGTTTCAAAGGAAACAATGTGTGGGGCCACAGTCAGATTTTGAACGCCATTGTCGACCAATACCTCACAAAACCTTCTAAGGGCGTTCAAAAGGGTTTGGTCAACATCTTTGGTGTTTTGCCGTATTACGACCCGTTTTGGCTGGGAACGCTTGAACAGCTTGAAAACCTGCTCACCGACATCGGGCTGACGCCGAATATTATCTACGGCCCGGGCAAGGGGATCGAGGCGGTTAATCAAATTCCCGACGCTGAGTTTAACCTTTTGGTTGGCCCGTGGGTTGACCTTGACATCGTAGAAAAGCTTAAAGTTAAATTCGGAACGCCTTATCTTCATTATCCCTGTGTGCCGGTAGGCGCAACCGAAATAGCGGCATTTATCCGCGCTGTGTCCGAATACGCAAAGCTGGATTCAGAAAAGACGGAAGCGTACATAAAAAAGAATGAGGACAGATATTACTCCTATCTCTGGCGTTTTAACAGAATGGGCGGAGTAATGTTCCCGCAGAAGTTCTATGTGAACGCAAGCGCGTCGGCAGCGGTTTCATTCACAAGATTCCTTATCAATGATGTCGGTCTGATTCCGCAAAAGATTTTCATTTCGGAAAATGTTCCTGAAGAACACCACGCACAGATTGAAAAGTGGCTTAGAGAACCCAAATACGATGGAATAAAGGATTACGAGATTGTTTTTACCGATGACGGAGGTCTTTGCGATGTCGAAATCAAGGGTCTGAAAAGCACTGACTTGGAGTTGACCCGCGCCTGCCTGTTCGGGACCACATGGGATGAACTGACGGCGAAAAACAACGGTTTCCCTTTTGTCTCTATATCTGCACCATATGGTGACCGCGCCGTTGTAAACAAATCATACTTTGGGTATGATGGAGGGATTACCTTTTTCGCGGATTTGTATAATGACTGCATTTACAAATTCCTCGGTTCAGGCTCTGTTGCAAACATTGACGTGCAGCCCGAAGCAGCTTTGGGCGCGGACGCCTGCTGAATCAATTCGAAGGGAGGTTAATAAAAATGAGCGGGATCAAACTTGACAATTTGTCATTCAGATACAACCAAAACGGAAGCGCAGATTACGTTCTTGAAAATATAAACGCAGAAATCAAAGAGGGCGAATTCGTTTGTTTTATCGGGCCTTCCGGATGCGGCAAGAGTACGCTGATCACTCTGATTGAGGGGCTGAATTTACCCACTGAGGGCAAAGTGTTGATCGGCGACAATGCGGTCACAGGCCCCGGAAGCGACCGATGCGTTGTTTTTCAACACTATTCGCTTTTCAAGTGGATGACTGCGAGAAAGAATGTCATATTTGGTATTAAACAGGCAAATAAAAAAATCTCCGCGAAGGAAGCGGATGCGCTTGCGCTGGATTACTTAACCAAAGTGGGTTTGGCTGAAAACGCGGATAAGTACCCGCATCAGTTATCGGGTGGTATGCAGCAGCGTGTCGCGATTGCGCGCGCACTTGCGATGAATCCTGATATTCTCTTGATGGATGAGCCATTCGGCGCGATTGACACCAAAAACCGTATGCAATTGCAGGATTTACTCTTACAACTGTGCGAAAGCGAGGAAAAGAAACGCACGGTTGTCTTTATCACGCATGATGTGGAAGAAGCCCTTTACCTTGCCGACCGTGTGATCTATATGGAACCGAAGCGAATTAAGGAAGACATTACGATTGACTTCGGCCCGAAACGTGTGCGCTCGGAGGTCTTTGCCAGCGATAAATATCATCATCTCCGCAACCGGCTCGTCACGCTGTTCTACGAAAATATTGACGCGGAGGTTGTGTTATGAGCAAAACTGCGAAGACCAGTAAAGTGCTGAACATTTTAAAATATATTATCAATATTCCAAACGTTTTTTTCGTCGGAGCGGTTGGGTTAGCACTTTATAAAATCAATGAATTAGCGTTAGACCCGGCAAAAAATCAGTATTTGATTAAGGTTGACCCGGCAAAAGGCGTGATATACCAAGCTCCCTGGGCTTACATTGCCGTCCTTGTTTTCTTTGAAGCTCTGTTCCTGTACAGGCTGTTCAGGGGGAAAAAGAAATTCGTCAACACAACGGACTTATACACAATCGTTTTCGCGGTTTTCCTTTTTTGGGATTCGGGGGTCAAGATTTTCGGAATCCTTCCGTTCAATCTTCTCCCGCCCCCACAGAACGTGTTCAACGTGTTTACACTGGATTATGCCGTGATGATCGACGGATTCTTTCAATCGATGTTCTTAATCGTCGTCAGCGTTGGCCTCGGAATGGGACTCGGCATCCTGTGCGGTTTGTTCATCGGATGGTATCAGCGGGCAAAGGAGGCCATCTCACCGATTATAAACTTGATTGCCGCTGTACCCGCTCTGGTTTACGCGCCTTATATTGTGGCAATCACGCCGACCTTCAAGGCGGCCTCCATCATCGTCATCTTTATGGGGATTTATTTTCCGACGATGATGAACATGGTCAGCAATGTGCAGGCCGTGGACGCGAAACTCATTGACAGCGCGAAATCTCTGAATATGAGCAGTTTATCCATACTGGTCAAGATTCTGTTGCCGGAATGCGCTATTCCGATTATCGGCAGTTTGAGAATCCGCGTTGCGACGGCGTTCCTGATTTTAATAATGGCGGAAACAATCGGCGCAAACTCCGGGCTTGGGTATTATGTGAAACGGTGGGTTGCTTGGTCTGATTATACCAAAACCTTTGCGGGAATCATTTTGATTGCCGTTGTGGTCACCGGTATCAACGCATTGATTGCGTTATTTGAGCGGAAGGTTCTCAAATGGATTGAGCCGCAGAAATAAGTGTCTTTCGGGAGGTGCTGCCGCATGGGATTCAAGGTGGCTCTGGCATCAAGGGATGGTTTGACCGTTGCAGACCATTTCGGGTTTGCGGATATTTATCAAATCTACGAGATAAACAAAGACGGCTATACTCTGTTGCAAGCCCGTGAGGTTACCTCTCCACGAACAAGCGGAGAGGGGCACGGGCTTATGGCTTTTTCCCATGTCGTTATGGCGCTGTCGGACGTAGACGCGGTGGTCGTGGCGAAAATCGGAAACGATGCCGCACAATTTGTTATGAAAAGCGGAATTCGTGTTTTTACCGCTGCCGGAGATGTCGGGGAAATATTAAACTCCGTTTCAAAAAATTTGAATCAAAAAAGGTGAAAGAGATATGTCTTTAAAAATTGCGAACAACGCTTTGGAGCTTATCGGAAACACGCCGATT
Source organism: Oscillospiraceae bacterium (assembly GCA_031270605.1). Classification (GTDB taxonomy): domain Bacteria; phylum Bacillota; class Clostridia; order Oscillospirales; family Acutalibacteraceae; genus JAISXG01. The sequence goes on from JAISXG010000037.1 coordinate 13,456, forward strand.
GTGAAATTGAACCGCGTGGTTCCGGAGGGGGCGGCTGACGTCTATGTAAAGTTGGAAGAGTTCAACATAGGCGGGAGCGTGAAGGACAGAATCGCTCTCAATATGATTGAGCAAGCCGAACGTGAAGGGAAAATCAAGCCCGGTGATACGTTGCTTGAAGTAACCAGCGGTAACACCGGCATTGGTATCGCTCTTGTCGCGGCGGTAAAAGGTTACCGCGCCGTAATTGTAATGGGCGATAATGTCAGTATAGAACGACGGCAGTTAATACAAAGCTATGGTGCGGAACTTGTTATCGTCACTTCGGTCGGCGGGATTAAGCCGTCCTTTGACAAAGCGGCGGAGCTGGTTGAAAAATACGGCTATTTTGAGGTCAAACAGTTTGAAAACCCCCATAATCCTGAAGCGCACAGACTGACGACGGGCCCAGAGATTGTCGAGGCGTTTGCCGGTAGTTTGCCGGATGCGTTTGTTTCCGGCGTGGGAACCGGCGGAACCATAACGGGAACCGGCGAATATCTGAAAGAGAAAAAACCGGAGATTGAAATCATCGCGGTAGAACCGGACGATTCGCCCGTGCTTTCCGGGGGGAAACCGGGGCCGCATAAAATTCAGGGTATCGGAGCGGGCATCATCCCGAACGTGCTGAACACCTCCGTTTATGATAAAGTCATTCGCGTAACTAACGATCAAGCATTTTCATTCGCAAGAGAACTGGCGGCAGAGGAAGGCTTGCTGCTCGGCGTTTCATCTGCGGCGGCGGTTTTCGCGGCGGTTCAGACGGCGAAGCGTCTCGGCTCCGGCAAGCGCGTGGTCGTCATCGCGCCGGATACCGGTGAGCGTTATCTATCGACCCCGTTATATCAATTCGGCGAATAGGGGTGAAAATATGCCGGAAATTAATGTAATCGAGGTCAAAGAGCCGTGGCATCGGGCGGGCGTCTATTATGTCCGTACAGAAGGAATGGTAAAAGGCTTTGACATCCCAATGAATGTAGAGTTTGCGGATGACGATGATACCAAAGAATATTCCCTGCTGTTGATTGATGGTTTTCCGACCGCCACCTGCAGGGTGCGTTTGCTGGACGCGCAGACAGGAAAAATAGAACGTGTCTGTGTCTTGGAATCTGAGCGCGGAAAGGATATCGGAAAGCGGCTTATTACTGAAACCGAGCGTCGGCTGAAAGAGCGCGGCGTCAAAAAAATTGTTATATACAGCAGAGATGCTGTTGTAGGATTTTACGAGAAGCTGGGATACGCCGCTGACTGGTCAAACACCAAAGACGGATTTTTCAAAGAAGTTTATACGGAAAAAGTCTTATAGAAAAAAGGGGGCGACTCAAATGCCTGAAAACAATACATATGCTGACAATGCGTCACTGTGCTCTATTCAGAGATCACCTGCCGCCGTACAGGAATCCGCCTGTTCCGTTCATCAGAACAGGAAAACCGTTTCGGAACGCACCCATGAAATATCGCCTGACGGTGAGTTTGTGCGGCAGAACAATCTGTTTACAACGCCTTTTGGCAATGGCGGGAACGAATTGCCTGTGGAAGCTGACAGGTATCGTTTGCTGTGGGCTCCGATTTGCCCGTGGGCGCACAGGCAGATCATTGTTTTGAAGTTACTTGGCTTGGACAGCGTGATCAGCGTTGGAACAGCCAATCCCGTTCGCACAGCGGAAGGTTGGTCTTTCGGGGATAACCCGGACGGGAAAGACCCTGTACTTGGGATCAAACTGCTGTCGGAAGTATATGAAAAGGCAGACCCTCACTACGGCGGCAGGGCAACGGTTCCTGTTGTGGTGGATGTGCAAACCGGCAAGGCGGTAAACAATGATTATTTCAAACTCAGTAATTATTTTGAAACTGCGTGGCAGCCTTTTCACAAAAAGGATGCGCCGGATTTATATCCGGAAAATCTGCGTGGTGAAATCGATACGCTGAATGATTGGCTTTTCCATACTATAAACAATGGCGTTTACAAGGCTGGTTTTGCGGAAAGCCAAGCCGGATATGAAAAAGCCTTTGACGCGCTTTTTTCGGCGTTGGATAAATTGGAGAAAAGACTTGCGGGCAATCGTTATCTGTTCGGAAATCACATAACCGATTCTGATATCCGGCTTTATGTCACATTGGCACGGTTTGACGCGGCGTACTATTTTGTGTTCCGCACCAATCGGAACAGACTGGTTGACTTTCCAAACCTGTGGAATTACGCGAAAGATTTATACCAAACGCCTGGCTTTGGCGATTCAACGGATTTTGACGCGATCAAGCGCGGCTACTGGCTCGGCAACCAAAACCGAAATCCCTATCAGCTTTTGGCGCGGGGGCCTGATTTGTCGGTGTGGAATGAAGCGCACGACCGAAAGCGTTTTGAAAGGGGTGTTCAGCGTGACGTATGAAAGTTGGTTTAAAAGTGAAACAAGCGGCACAGGCGCGTTTGTGCGGCAAAAAAACCGTTTTACAACACCGTTTGGAAAACGGGAGGGCGAGTTGCCCGTAGAAGCCGGACGGTATCTCCTGATTTGGACGCAGGCGTGTCCGTGGGCGCACCGGCAGATGATTGTTCGCAGTCTTCTCGGTCTGGAAGACGTTATCAGCGTGGGTATGGTTGACCCCATACGTCCGAAAAGTGAATTCAGTGATTGGGCGTTCACACTGGATGAAAACGGCGAAGACCCGGTTTTGAAGGTCAAACGACTGAGTGAGTTGTATTTAAGAAGCGATCCCGAATATAAAGGGCGCTTTACTGTTCCCGCTGTTGTGGATTTGCAGAGCGGGAAAATCGTCAATAACGATTATTTTAATCTCACCTATTATTGGGAAACGGTCTGGAGCGATTTTCACAAGCCAAATGCTCCTGAACTTTTTCCAGCAGACTCGCGAGAAGATATTGCCGCACTGAATGACATCATTTTCAACGATATCAACAACGGCGTTTACAAGACCGGATTTGCCGCGACGCAAGCGGAGTATGAAGCGGCTTATGACGTGGTTTTCAAGCGTTTGGATTGGCTTGAAGAACGGCTTTCGGGTAAACAATATCTGTTCGGCGACCGTTTGACCGACTCGGACGTCAGGCTGTATGTGACATTGGCAAGATTTGATGTTGCCTATTATAATGTTTTCCGCGTCAACAGAAACCGAATTAAAGAGTTTCCCAACCTTTGGCGCTATGCCCGTTCTTTATACAGAATACCAAGTTTCTGTGAAACCACAAACTTTGAAGCAATCAAAAAGCATTATCACGTCTGCTGCGATCCCGGCAACGAATTTGGAATTGTTCCGAAAGGTCCAGACCTGTCGGTTTGGAGTGAGCCGTATGAAGCTGTCGTATGAAACCGAGCAGGAAATCATAAGTCTGCGCCGCAAACTCCACCAAATCCCTGAACTTGGGTTTAAGGAACACGCGACATCAAAGCTGATTGTCGAATATTTGCAGTCTAATGGGATAGAAGTCACAAGCGGCGTTGCGGGAACGGGTGTAGTTGGTCTGATACGGGGCGGCAGCGATGGTAAGACCTTGCTTCTCAGAGCGGATATTGACGCACTTCCCATTGAGGAAGCGGTGCGGTCGGAATTCAAGTCCAAAAATCCCGGTGTAATGCATGCCTGCGGTCATGATATTCACGCGGCAATTTTGCTGGGGACGGCAAAAATCCTTTCAGAAATTCGGGGAAGCTTCGCCGGAAACATAAAGCTGGTGTTCCAACCTGCCGAAGAAAGCGATGGCGGCGCGGAACCAATGATTGCCGGCGGTGTTATGGAAAACCCTGCGATTGACGGCGCGGTCGCCTACCATGTCGCCCCGCTCCCCGTTGGACAGATTGAAGTGCAGCCGGGCGCGGTAACGGCGGCTCCGGACTACTTTATCATACATATCCGTGGAAAAGGCGGACACGGCAGCGCGCCCGAAGATTGCGTCAATCCCGTCATAATCGCGGCGCTTGTTACAAAGAGGCTCAGTGAAATAAAAACCGAAACGCCGTCTGTTGTTTCGGTTTGCAGTATAGTGGGCGGAACTTGTGAAAATGTGATACCGGACAGCGCGCTTATTAAAGGAACGGTTCGTTCCGTTGACGAGGAAACCCGGCAGTATCTCTACAATACGGTCAAAAACATAACGGAAGAAGAATCGGAAAAAGCGGGAGGCAAAGCGGATATCCAATACAATTTCCGTTACCCTGCCGTGATAAACGACGAAGATTTCGCAAAGGCTTTTGCTGCCTCCGCGGCAAAGGTGATCGGACAGGAAAATGTGGTGAGAGTGGAAAAGCGCAGCATGGTGGGTGATGATTTTTCGTATTTTTCACAGCTTGTCCCGTCCTGCTATGCAAGGCTTGGCATAGGGATCGGCAATATGCTTCACTCATCGAACTTCAACCCCGATGAGCGGGGTATTGCGATAGGCATTCGCGTGTTGTGTAAATTTGTTCTGGATTATTTAAACACAACGAACGCAATCGGAAAATAACACTATTTGGAGGAAAGAAAATGCAGACGGTACATGATTTTTTGAAGAAAGTCGGAACTTATTACCTCGCCACGGTTGACGGCAACAAACCGCGTGTCCGCCCGTTCGGTACTATTCATTTTTTTGAGGGCAGGCTTTATATCCAATCGGGAAAGAGCAAAGATGTTGCGAAACAAATTGCGGCGAACCCCAACGTCGAGATAAGCGCCTTTAACGGCGAATCCTGGATTCGCGTTTCTGCCGCGCTGGCGGAAGACAACCGTATTGAAGCTCAGGAAAGTCTGCTGGCAGCATACCCGTCTCTGCGGGACAGATACACTGTCGGTGACAGTAACAATGTAGTGTATTACCTGAAGGATGCGATTGCGGTTTTTTACACTTTCAGCGGAGAGCCGAAAACCGTAAGGTTTTGACATTGGGGAGCGCGGAACGCAATGCAGACATTGAAATACACGCCTGAAGGAATATGCCCCAATCAGATCGTGATTTCTCTCGAAGACGGAATAGTAACGGCTGTGCAGTTTTCGAAAGGCTGCGAAGGCAATCTACAGGCTGTGAGCCGTCTTGTGGAGGGAATGCCCGTACAGCGGGTGATTGAATTGTTGAAAGGTATTGATTGCCGCGCAAAAGGTACATCTTGCCCTGATCAGCTTGCCCGCGCCTTGGAGCAGATGGCAGAAACAAATGCATGAGCGGAATGAGGTGAAGCTGTGGAAAAAAATAAAATCCGGGTAGGCATAGCGAGCGGCGATGGAAAATTCGTAACCCGTCATTTCGGTCATACTGACCGATTTTATATTGCTGACGTGACGGAAGACGGTTTTGAAGGTATAGGTCTGAGAATGTGTACGCCTGTGTGCAATATGGGAGAGCATAACGAAAACGATGCCGAAGATGCGATTGATGTTCTTTCCGACTGCGATTGCGTTTTGGTGGCAAAGATCGGGCTTGGGATGCAGGAATTTTTGAAAAGCCACGGAATCAGGTTTTATGAAATCGCAGATATGATACCGGTAAGTCTGCGTGAGGTTTTCAGAAGGGAGAGTGAGATTCAATGAGCATAAACGAAAAAATCAAAGAGCTGCATCCCTGCTTTGGAATGAAAAAAAACAACGGGCGAATTCATCTGCCTGTTTGCCCCGGCTGTAATATTGAATGCAATTTTTGCGACCGGAAAATCAATGATACAGAAAACAGACCGGGCGTTGCTTCCACTATTTTAACACCGGATGAGAGTGTCGACGTTGTCGGCAGGGCTATTCAACTTTGCCCTGATATTCATGTTGTAGGGATAGCAGGTCCCGGCGATACGCTTGCTTCCAATCGGGCAATCGAAACCTTTCGCTTGATCAGACAGGAACACCCCGATTTGTTGAAATGTATGAGCACCAACGGCCTGCTGCTTGCCGAACGCGCCGATGAGCTTATTGAATTGGGCATTGATTCCCTCACTGTAACCGTCAACGCCGTTGACCCTAAAATTCTCGCGCAAATCGTTTCGTCCATTTATTGGCGTGGAAAGAAATATGCAGGAGTGGAAGCCGCAAAAATACTAATTAAGAACCAACTGGACGGCATACGAAGCGTTAAACGCGCTGATGTCACAGTTAAAGTGAATACTGTCCTGATTCCTGAAATCAATCGGAATCACATCAAAGACATTGCACAAGCTGTTTCAGAGGCGGGCGCGGATATGTATAATATCATCCCGCTGATACCGCAGCATAAGTTGGCATATTGCACAGAACCGAGCTGCGATGAGATCTACGCCGCACGGCAGGAAGCGGAAGAATATATAGATGTTTTCCGACATTGCCAACGCTGTCGTGCCGATGCTGTCGGAATACCGGGGCAAAGGGATTTTGCGGAACAGGTTTATCAAAAGCGGCTGAACTTAAAGGATACTTTTTCACACGGATAAAAATAAACTGGACGGATAATAGTAACTGCTTGTATTCATCAAGGAAATGTTGGCCGAAGACGCCTTCTTCTGTGCAAGCAGCTTTATCAACGTTGAACGAGGCTGCTTTTCGGAATACAAACCAGAAGTATTTCACAAATCAAGAACCGCTTTGAGCGTTTGTTTCGGTTTCAGAAAAAGAAGCAGCACTGCTGACAGGCAAATCAGGCCAAGCATAGTTTCGGAAGGCAAAAGAGATGCTGCGTTTCGGTGGGATGGTGTTCAGCATGTTTACCGTGCTATCGGCGGTCATCGGCGGAGCGGTTGCCGTCCTGCGCGTATTCGGAAAAATCACACCCAATGATGATGTGACCGCTTTTATAGACTTTACCGCTGAACGCACGCTAACTCGTTGATTATGGTATGAACAGCAAGGGAAAATACATCCCGGCGAGGCTCGTAACCGCCAGCGCTGCCGTGTTCGCTGGGTTTACCTGATAAAGCACGTTCGGCACTGGTAGCCACGAAAGGCCGATCAGCTTCCCGCCTGTGAAAACCGTTGCGATGATATGTCCGGCTTTATGGACGATGGGTAAACGAAAACTGCTGTAAACAAGCCAACACAGGTTATTTTAAATACTATAGTGAATTTACACCGCCTTGTGCGGGCAGGCGGAACGAAGGAATTGAGGGCTACGCCCCTGTTAGACATGGGAGGTTTGCCGCTGTGAGAAATGTGGTCTACCGCATGGCCTGACATCAAGAAACCACTTGACGCTTGCTTTGTTGTATCATTTTTTCACAGAAAATGTGCTTGACGCTATCCAAACCCGCATCCGCTCTGTTTGTTTGTGCGAAAAACCACGAAAACGGAAGTAAATCAATGAAAATTCAAGATTATATAGGGAGGAGGAAACAGAATATGAAAACCGGAAAAACACAGGACCTTGTTTTGACCTCCATCCTCATCGCGCTCATGCTTGTGATGTACGCCGTGCCCTTTCTCGGGTTCATCCCGCTGGGGTTCATGAACGCGACGCTCATGCACATCCCGGTCATCGTCGGCGCAATTTTGCTGGGACCTAAAGCAGGCGCGTTGCTGGGAGGCGTGTTCGGATTCACGAGCTTTCTAAAAGCGACATTCCAGCCCAACGCGACCTCGTTCGTTTTTTCGCCGCTGTATGCCGTCGGGGACCTGCACGGCACCGGATGGAGCCTTATCGTCTGTTTTGTGCCGCGCATCCTGATCGGAGTCGTCGCGTACTATGTTTACCGTTTTCTGCGCCGCTGGTTCGCCGGAGCGCGCGCGGCCGCATTTGTGCCGCTGGCGGGCGCGGGCATTGCCGGTTCTCTGACGAATACGATTCTTGTGATGAATTTCATCTACTTGTTTTTCGGCAGGCAATACGCGCAGGCGACCGCGCGGAGCTTTGACGTGCTGTACAAGGCCATTCTTTCAATTATCGCCGTCAACGGCGTGCCGGAAGCCATCGTCGCCGCAGTAGTCACGGCGGCAGCCTGCGGCGTTCTGCTCAGACTGCGAAAAACGCCGTCCGGGCACTGAGAGGAGCGCCGCTTATGCTATTCGCCATCGATATGGGCAACAGCACCATCACCCTCGGCTGCCTGACGGAGGACAGGCTGCTGTTTATGGAACGCCTGTCCACCAACGCGTCTAAAACCGATCTGGAATATGCCATTGATTTCAAAAATCTGTTTGAAATCAATGGCATCGATGTCCGCAGCATCAGAGGAAGCATTGTTTCCTCCGTTGTACCGCAGCTGACCGAAACCGTCCGGCGCGCCGTGCATAAAATCACCGGGATGGACGCAATGCTCGTCGGCCCCGGCGTCAAAACCGGGCTGCGTATCCTGATTGACAATCCCGCGCAGCTCGGCAGCGATCTGGTCGTCGACGCCGTGGCGTGCCTTAAGGAATATGAGCCACCCCTCGCGATTATCGACATGGGCACGGCGACGACGATTTCCGTCCTGAATGAAGACGGATGCTACATCGGCGGCGTGATCCTCCCCGGCATCCTGACGGCGGTGGACTCTCTTGTTTCCCGCACCGCGCAGCTGCCGCGTATCGGCTTCGGCACGCCGCGGCGCGTGATCGGCACAAACACCGTCGAAAGCATGAAAAGCGGCCTGAATTACGGCAATGCAGCCTGCATCGACGGCATGCTCGACCGCATCGAGGCGGAGCTTGGCAGTCCGGTGACCGCTGTCGCGACCGGAGGCTTTGCCGAAGGCATTTTGCCCTATTGCAGGCGCAGCATCAAGTATGACCCGGCACTGCTGCTCAAAGGGTTGCGGGAAATCCATGAAAAAAATGCGGAGCCCAGCCGGGCGGGCGAAAGGGAACAGGAGGGATAGGGCATGCTCAAGGGAAAAGTCGTCGTCCTTGGGGTAACGGGCAGCATCGCCGCCTACAAAATCGCGGGGCTCGCGAGCGCACTCAAAAAACTGGACACGGAAGTCCATGCGCTGATGACGCAAAACGCCGTTCACTTCATTAGTCCCGTCACCTTTGAAACGCTGACCGGCAACAAGTGCCTGATCGACACGTTTGACCGCAATTTCGAGTACAGCGTCGAGCATGTCGCCCTTGCCAAGCGGGCGGACGTCGTACTCGTCGCCCCGGCTACCGCGAACGTCATTGCAAAACTGGCGCATGGTCTGGCGGACGATATGCTGACGACCACCGTCCTGGCCTGCACGTGCAAAAAGCTCGTGTCTCCCGCTATGAATACGAATATGTACCGCAACCCGGCTGTGCAGGACAACCTGCGCCGCCTGCGCGAGCTTGATTTTGAGGTCATCGAGCCCGACGCGGGATATCTTGCCTGCGGGGACACCGGCGAGGGGAAAATGCCGTCCGAGGGAGATTTGCTCGAGTATTTGCTGCGGGAGATCGCTTTCCCTAAAGACCTCGCGGGCACACGTGTGCTGGTGACGGCGGGCGCGACGCGCGAGAGGCTCGACCCCGTGCGCTTCTTGTCCAACCACTCGACAGGTAAAATGGGTTACGCTTTGGCGCGGCACTGTATGCAGCGGGGCGCGCGGGTCACGCTAATCAGCGGAGCCGCGCAAATTCCCCCGCCGCCGTTTGTGGATTTCATCCCCGTCACGGACGCGCAGGAGATGTTGGAAGCGGTGCGGGAGCGCGCGGAGGCGCAGGATATCATCATCAAGGCCGCGGCGGTCGCGGATTACACACCCGTTTCCTGCAGCAGACAAAAACTTAAAAAGCAGGACCGCGCTTTGACGCTGGAGCTCAAGCGTACGCCGGACATTCTGGCCTTTCTCGGGGAAAACCGGCGTCCGGGGCAGCTGCTCTGCGGTTTTTCCATGGAAACGAAGCGGCTGGAGGAGAATTCGCGCGCGAAGCTCGAACGCAAGAACCTCGACATGGTCGTCGCGAACAACCTGCTCGAGCCGGGCGCGGGCTTCGGCTGCGACACGAACGTCGTGACCGTCATTACGCGCGAAGGGGACGCGCGCCTCCCGCAAATGAGCAAGCATGAGGTCGCCAAGGAGGTCGTTGACCGTATTCTTGCCCTGCGCGCAGCATCTGAATCGCATGACGCGGTTCTAAAGGAAGAAGACACGATTTAATTTAATGGATCCTTAACAAATCGCCCTTGTCAGTCAAAACGATACCAGTTTATCCTTGTAGCAGGATATACCCAGTGGCCGCTTCTTTGTACTGACGGGTTTGTCGATATACGTCCGTCTGGATGGGTTCGGCCGATAGCTTCCGTTCTTCATTCGTTCCAACAGCCGTTCGAGGTTTTCGTCAAGATGCTCTTGATACGCCCATTTGTCCACACCATCTACGCCAACTGCTTTTTTGGCATCCATCCCTTTGTGAATGGCCGTCAGAGTCTCCTTGTTGATGGCGCTTGCCAGATTCATTACCTTTGCCTGTGTTGCTTTCTCCTCTACAGTTCGCTTTATTCCAAGCAATTCCGGTATCAACATTGTTCAGCTCCTGTCTGTGTTCATCCGCTATGCCTGAACCGATCGTGCGCCAGCCCCTTCCCTCCACCTGTTTTCACAGGTTTCTACGGTACTATGAACTGGTCGGACTTCCTGCATGTCATCTGGTTACCTCACATATTCTCTATGCTTGTTCCCATACTGCCGCATTCCCAGCAGAACCTACAGGACCTCAGCTGTTTTCCCGTATCACTTCTCATGCCGCCTCGCCAAGCTCTCAGACCCCGGAAGAGCCGTATTATCCTCGCCTTTGCGGTTAATACGATGCTGCCTGCTACCAACAATACGGTATCGGCCTCTTCGACTTTATAATAATTTCGTGGCTCAATCGCTTCAGCGCTTTGTTTTCGGCTCAACGGCCTTCCTGTCCTACGCTTAAATCTAACGTTACCGCTTCGGTTTCAAGGACTCGGTACCGGCTGTTGGCTAGACTTTGCCGGACGGGGTTACCCCGCTATGATTTACGGAAACTTACAATTGCTGAGGCCGCAGCCGCAACTAGTGGAATGCTCTCAAGCTTCCCTCCTTCGAGGTTTCGCTCGCGCATTGCTTCTATTATACCATAATACGCCTGATAATCCCATAACCATGCGATATATTCATTGTTCAGGAGCCATTAACTATCTGTTTATTTCGCATAATTTGGCTGTCGTGCGGGATATATGCAGTTCTGTTGTCGTGATGTATTTGGGGCAGGTTGTAGAAACCGGAAACACACAAGCCATCTTTGAAAATCCGGGCCATCCTTATACGAAATCCCTGCTGTCCGCGGTGCTGGATGTGGATTTGGATACGAAACGGGAAAGGATCATCTTGCAGGGGGACATTCCAAGCCCGGTGGATATACCGGTCCGGATGCCGGTTTTATTCAAGATGCCCGGCTGCGCGGCCTGAATGCGGGATGCAGATTCCGGTACTTCACGAAATTGATCCGGGACACCGCTCATCTTGTATATTTCATGAGGCTAACTAACATGTGTTCAACAAATGAGATTGTGTTTATTACTTGCATTAATCTTTAGTTTCTTATTACGCCAGCGGCCAACGTTTGAAGAAGGCGACAGACAACTGTTTTGGTAACAAGAAAGAAACTGGTTCTTGACAGAGTTAGTTGAATTTTCTTACTTTATGAAACAATTAAGCCAAGCCATTACCGTGTGTTAGTCAACAAAAACTATTTCTATTTTAACAAAAACAGAGACTGTGTTCAGGGGAATCCCGCTGGTTGGTTGGCTGATTGTCTATCCGTTTTTGTGGGGTGAACTTTTATGGAAACCAAAAGCAGATTATTATACATAAAACAATTTCTCGAAACACATACGGACGAGCAGCATCCCCTATCGCTTGCCGAGATCACCGCAAACATACAACAGGCGGGGTTCTCCTGCTGCGTCAAAACCGTCAAGAAAGACATTGAACAGCTTATGGAAAGCGGCGTCGATGTTATATGCAATAAAGGCCGGGAACTACAATACTTTATCGGCGACCGCCACTTTGAACTGCCGGAACTCAAACTGCTGATAGACGCGGTTCAGGCTTCCAAGTTTATCTCCGCCAAGAAAAGCAAACAACTAATAGAGAAGCTGACAGCTTTCACCAGCCGCCATCAGTCTGCCGAACTGAATCGTACCCTGTATACGGACAAGCAGATCAAGCCGACCAATGAGAATATATTTATTACGGTAGATATGCTTCATGCCGCCATCAATAACGATATACAAATCCATTTCAAATATTACGAATACGACCATAACAAAAAGAAAATCTATAAGCATAAGCGGAAAGTATATGAATTCAGCCCATATGCTCTGTTCTGGAACGGAGATAATTATTACGCCATCGGTTATTCCGCGTCACACGGAAAGATCATCAAATTCCGGGTGGACAGGATCGCCGCGCCGGAGCTGACGAAATTTGCCGCCGTTCCGAAGCCAGATGACTTTGATGTTTCCTTTTACGCGCAAAAAGTTTTCCAGATGTACGACGGTCCTACGCGGGAGTTAACTTTGAAATGCGAAAACAGCCTAATGAAATCCATCATAGACCGCTTCGGTGAAGATGTAGAAACCTCCATCATAGACGATGAGCATTTTCAAGCCAATGTTACAGCCTGCGCCAGCCCCACCTTTTTCGGCTGGGTGTTCGGCTTTGGCGGGAAAATGGAGATCGCCGCTCCAAAGGACGTCATAGACGAGTATACATCGCTTGCGCGTAACATTATCAAAATAACCGGAAACCATTTGGATGAAAATCATGCGTTTATTCGAGAGGTAGGGTATTATGCCAAGAAAAATTAATGTACCTTAAAAAACCTGTAAAACAGGGCTTTATTTCTAAAAATCAAGCGAGGATGGACGATTTCTTCCATCCTTATTTTTTATTGAAAAAAGCTCTTGAAAAAAATAAAAATTCAAGTTATGCTATATTCACAGTTCCGTTCAGACGGAACTGTGAAAGGTGGTGACTTGCCATGAACGATGAAATGACCTTTGGCGCATTCATCCGGGACAAGCGGTTGAAACGAAATATATCACTCAGGTATTTAGTTGAATTGCTTGACCTCTCTCCGGTACATTTGAGCAATATCGAGAATGACCGGCGCCCTGCTCCAAAGGATGAAGTGCTGAAAAGAATTATTGAGGTATTACAGCTTAACAAGCAAGAACAGATAGAAATGTACGAACTGGCCGCCAAGTCAAAAGATATCCCTACCGTGCCGGGTGATCTGCCGGAATACATATCCGCCAACGAACTGGCGCGGGTGGCTCTCCGTACCGCTAAAGACGTGGACGCCACCGATAATGAATGGATAGAATTTATTGAAAAACTCAGGAAGCGAAGCAAAGAGGAGGAATAAAACAAATGGCTTTTTACCAATACAGAGATGTTGCTCTGGAAACCATCGCCCGGAATATCATTAAAAAATATGACGCCTCCCTGCTTTTCGCTCCTGTGCCCATTCCGGTCGAGGATATCATGGAGCAGCAATATGGCCTGCGGATTGAGTTTCAGTATATCCGCAACAACGGACGGATCCTCGGCGAAACCGTCTTTGACGATACGCTGGTGGCGGTCTATGACGAGGAATATAAAATGTATACGCTGATTCCCGCAAAGAGCGGTACCGTATTCATTGACGCCAGCTTGATCGCTTGCCGGAAAGACGGACGGTTCTGCTACACTTGCGCCCATGAGTTGGGGCATTATGTGCTGCATCAGGATATCTATACCGGTTCTGGTCTGACCGCCGCCATGTTCGATGACCAACCTAAGAAAAGTACCGATACGGACAAAGCGATAGAGCGTCAGGCCGACCGGCTTGGCTGTTTTCTTCTCATGCCTGCCGGAACTGTCAAAATGGCTTTTCACCGTTTCGGCCGCAACCAATCCGATCCCATCCTTGCCCTTTCTAAAGTGTTCGAGGTTTCCCGCGCGGCCATGCAATACCGGCTGAAAGAAATGGGATTGTTGGGATAACACCCATAACAGTGTATTTTTTTGCCCCAGTGTTCCGATTGAACGGAACAACAAGAGAAATGGAGGAACGAAAATGATCGCTACCAAACCGCAGCCAAAAACACATCAGCATCAAAAAAATTATATTATATGCCCGTTGTGCAGAACAGGAAAACTCATATTCGAGGATGCCGACGCCGACGACGTTCCGATCCGGCTGATCCTGCCCGGAAGCAAGCGCAAAGCCAAATACCATGTGAAATGTGACGTCTGCAAAAAACAGGTCGGCTTTTCTTTCAGAAGTTGATCCACTCTACAACCGAATATTAGCTCGGCCCGATCCTGCGGCACCTTCGCTTATATTGATTACGGCGATGTCAGTAAAACGAGCCTTCGACGCTTGACTCAAGCGCAACACCCCTGCCGTGGTTAGCGGTGGACGCGGTCGCAGCCTTACAAGTAGCTTTTTAGCTATGCGTAAGGCTTTTTTTATACGAATTTTTATTCGTTGTCCTTCTCCCGGCTGAAAAGCGGAAAGGACAATTATGTTTTTGTCGTTTTTCCAAAAACAATCATACTATCTCCGCCAAACCATGGGGGAGATTGATATGAAGAGAGAAATCACTGTCTATATAGCGGGCAAAGCCCGCGCTCCTCCGGTTTTTGATTTTTGTCCCCAAGCAAATCAAAAATCAAAAATTTGGAGGAAAAATCAATGAGCAAACCCTATACCCTGAGTGTTTACAACACCCTGAACGGCAAATACGAAAACGTGCCGGTGACTGAAGAAATATATCGCGCCGACAAGCGCACCGGATGGAACATAGACGACAACAACGCCAGCTTCTATGATCATGAGATTCAGTTCAGCCAATTGATCGGCGGCGATGACGGGGCTTATGAGAACTTCCATGAGTTTGTCAGCGATGCGGACGCTACCTCAAATGCGGCGATGGATTCTATCTGCAAAGCTTCATTGCGTAAATCGATGAAGTTTCTTGAAGCGGATGAAGCCAAGCTGATCACCGCTTTGTTTTTTGGAGAAAAAACCGAACGTCAATACGCGAACGAAACCGGTATTCCGCCCATGACCATCCATGACCGCAAAATCAAGATTTTGAAGAAAATAAAAAAGTTGATGGATTCTGAAAAATAAATCCGTGCAAACCCCGGACATCTTCCCGTATACAAGCGAGAGAAAAGAACATTCTCTCCTCCGAACACTTTAGGGTTCGGTTGCGCTCTTTGAAAAGTGAATATACGGTACAGCAAATACGTTGCCGCTGTTGCTCCGGGAAGGGGCAGCCACAGAAGCGACCGCGCCACGACTGGAGAGTTTCCAACAGAGGTTCTCTGCCTCCGGTGGCAATTCGCGCACCAGTTTTTGAGATAATTCATTAGCTGGCAGCCCGCGACATAAGCCACAGGGAACTCAAAGCGAGCGATAAAGGTTGGCTTCAGCCGAAGGATCGGTATCCACCGGCAGGCCATGACAAACAGCGGTTATAATGATACTTCCGTCCGGCCTGAAACTTGAGCGTTGAAGCGAAAGTAAATTCAAATCTTAAAAGATTTGAATGATGCATCTCGTGATCCGTCGCACGTTATGGGGGCG
>JAISXG010000005.1 GCA_031270605.1 Oscillospiraceae bacterium
TCTACACCGAGGAAGGCAACTGGGACCTGGTGGGCAACAACACCCCCACCTTCTTCATCCGCGACGTGCATAACTTCTCAGACCTCAACCGCGCAGTCAAGCGCGACCCCCGCACGGGCCGCCGTTCATCCCAGAACAACTGGGATTTCTGGACGCTGCTGCCCGAGTGCTTCCACCAGATCACCGTCGTTATGAGCGACCGCGGCATCCCCGCCTCTTTCCGCAATATGCACTTCTTCGGCGAGCACACCTTCTCGTTCTATAATGAAAAGAACGAGCGCGTGTGGTGCAAATTCCACTTTAAGACCCAGCAGGGCATTAAAAACTTCTCAAACGAAGAGGCCGGAAGGATCAACGGGCTTGATCGCGAATTCCACGGCAAAGACCTGTTTGACGCGATTGAAAAGGGCGACTTCCCCCGTTGGACAATGTATGTGCAGATCATGACCGAGGAGCAGGCGAAGAACCATTATGAAAATCCCTTCGATATCACAAAAATCTGGCGGCACAAGGAATTCCCGCTGATTGAGGTCGGTGTTCTGGAGCTCAACCGCAACCCCGAAAACTATTTTGCGGAGGTGGAGCAGTCCGCCTTCACGCCCGCCCATGTGGTGCCCGGTATCGGCTTCTCGCCCGACCGCTTTCTGCAGGGCCGCCTGTTTGCCTACGGCGACGCGCAGCGTTACCGTCTGGGCGTGAACCACAACCAGATTCCCGTAAATCAGGCAAAAGTGCCGGTGCACGACTACCACCGCGACGGCCAGATGCGCGTGGACGGCAACTTTGGCGGTGCGCCCGCTTATTCCCCGAACAGCGCGGGATTTTGGACGGCGCAGCCCGAAGTCGCCGAGCCGCCCCTTGACATCGAGGGCGCGATGTGGCGTTATGACCCGAAAGACGACCCGACGGACGACTGCTTCCGCGCGGGCGGCGACCTCTGGCGCGTGCTCGAGGAAGACAAAAAGCAGATCCTTATTGACAACACCGCGGGGGACATGGCGCCGGTGACGAAAAACATTAAATACCGCCACGCCACGCACGCCTATCTTGCCGATGCGGAATACGGCGAGCGGCTCACAGAAGCCCTTGATCTTTCTTTAGACAAGGTGAAAGAGCTGTCAAAATTCAGCCACCGGGGCTTGGCCGAGGCGACGTTAGACCCTGCAATGGAATAAAAAACGGGGGCGAGCCGTATGAAACAGCGGCGCAACACGAAGCAAAGGAAAACGGTTTTGGACACGGTGATAACGCGCAAAGACCACCCGAGCGCCGAGCAGGTGTATGAGGAAGTGCGCAGGGAAAACCCGAGCATCAGCCGCGGGACCGTCTACCGAAACCTGCATCTTCTGGTGGATGAAAACGAGGTGCGGCAGGTCAAAATCCCCGGGGTGGACCGGTATGACTGGCGCCGTGAGCCGCACTATCATGTGCTGTGCACCGTTTGCGGCAGGGTCACGGACGTGCCGGTCGCTTACCGCGCGGAGCTGGACCGCTCGCTCGCGGAGCAGACGGGATATGAAATTGTGGGGCACCGCACGGTGTTTGAGGGCGTTTGCCCGGACTGCCGTAACAAAAAAGAAGACTCTGAATAATAAAAAAAACCTTGCAGGGCGGAATTTTACCGCCTTGCAAGGTTTTTTATTGTGTTACAAAGCAGTACCCATATTTTTTAATATGTTTATACTAACTCCCGATTAAAAAACCTCTAAGAAATTAAGCAAAAGCTTTGATTTGTGCGGTTTTGCGCAAATTTTTTAGTAAGGTTTTTATGAGGGATTAGTATTACGCACTGAAAACAAACAGAATACCCCTCAAACGAAACGATTGTCTGGCTATTTTTGCTTTTGCAAAAAACGGAGCCTGATTTATTGTTTTTTTGTTAAAATAATCTTGTTGTCGTCCACGATCATTTCAAGCAGGGAGCCGTTTTTTATCTCTAAGATGTCCCGCAGCTCTTTGGGGATGGAGATTCTTCCGAGCCTGTCTATTTTTCTGATAAAGCCTGTTGCGTTCATGCTTACCCCCTGATTTATATCGTTTTAAAATACTTTTTTATTATAAGAAGTAAAAGTAAAAAAGTCAAGAGAAATTCGTGTTTTCTACGATATTTTATATGTTAAAATGTCATTCTTGTTTTTTGTTTGCCACTGTATAATAACAGTATAAATACGAATAATATCGCTCTTAGGTATAGTTTTGGTGAGGGGAGTCGCTTATGGACATGGTTGTTTTTGGCGAAAGGCTAAAATATTATCGTAAAAGAGCCGGCCTTACACAAGAGGAGTTTTCGGAGAAAATTGGCAAGTCTCCACATCACCTTTCGGAAATTGAAAGAGGGCTATCCCTGCCGAGCTTGCCTATATTTTATAACATTTGCAAAATTCTGGATGTGCCTGCGGATTGCTTCTTTATGAAAGATGACCGCCTGTTTGCGGAGTTTGCCACATTCCGCGCCGCCGGAATCCTTGAACAGTATAACAGTGAGGATTTGAGAAAAGTATTCGACATCATTCATGCAATGCGGGAAATATTTACAGCGGATTAGGGCGTGTTTGCAATCCCGCCGCCGCGAAAAAAGACGTAAGAACAAAAGCCTTGCCGAACGGGAGCCGTTCGGCAAGGCCTTTTTGTTCTTCAGGCACAATTGTTATTCGCCGTGATGGTGGCCGCAGCCTTGCTCCCCGCAAATACCCTCATGACGCGCGTGTTGATGGTCGCCGTGATGGGTGCAGGCAACCTCGGGGTTATATTGAAGCGTTCCCTGCAGCAGGGCCGCGACGGCTTCATCTGTGTCGCCGCTCACACCGCCATAAAATTTGATGTTTGTCTCTGTCAGCGCGCGCTTTGCGCCGTCGCCAATGCCGCCGCAAATCAAGGTGTCAACCTGAATTTTTTTGAGGATGTCCGCGAGCGCGCCGTGCCCGCTGCCGTTTGTGTTGATGGTGGTCGCCGTGACCACCTGATTGTTTTCCACATCATAAACCTTGAAACGCTTGGTTTGACCATAGTGCTGAAACACGTTGCCATTGTCATAAGTTACTGCGATTCTCATATTAACGCTCCTCTTTCTCTGCTTTTTCTATGGTTGATTAATTTAGAAAACGGCCGGAAAACACTGCAAAAGTTTTGCCTATGTGGGGTTTCGCATGTGGAGAACGGCTCGTTTTCAAGTTGATTAACCTTATATCACCTGCATCATATCATCAAGCCAATTTCCCTCAAACAGCTCCATCATACCGCCGTCACACGCCGCGGCCAGGCGCGGATCGACCGGCAGCCTGGCGAGGGTTTTGATTTGATGCTTTTGGGCAATTTCATCGACACGGCTCTCGCCGAAAATTGTGAATTGTTTGCCGCAGTCCGGGCAGGTGACATAGCTCATGTTCTCAACAATCCCCAGCACGGGAATCTGCATCATTTTTGCCATGTTCACGGCCTTTTCCACAATCATGCCCACCAGCTCCTGCGGTGAGGTCACAATGACAATGCCATCCACGGGAATGGACTGAAATACCGTGAGAGGCACGTCCCCCGTGCCGGGCGGCATGTCAATGAACATGATGTCAACATCGCTCCAAATCACATCCGTCCAAAACTGCTTGACCGTGCCCGCAATGATGGGGCCTCGCCAGACGACAGGGTCGGTTTCGTGTTCAATCAACAGGTTCAGTGACATAACCGAAATGCCTGTTTTGGTCTTGACAGGGTAAAGCCCCAGCGTGTCACCCTTTGCTTTTTCATGCAGGCCGAACAGTTTCGGGATGGAGGGGCCGGTGATGTCTGCGTCCAAAACCGCGGTTTTGTTCCCGTTTCTTGCTGAAAGCACAGCCAGCAGGGAGGTCACAAGGGATTTGCCCACGCCACCTTTGCCGCTGACAACACCAATCACTTTTTTGATTTGGCTGAATTCGTGGGGTGACTCTAAAAAATCGGTTCTTTCCTGTTTTCTGTCTGCGCAGTCGCTCGCGCAGGACGAGCAGCTGCCTGAGCAGGTTTCGCTCATGTTTCTTCATCTCCTGAACAACATCTTCTTTTGTGGCAGTGGCCGCAGGAACAACAAGGCTCTTCCCCTCCGGCGAGGATGTAGTTGCCCCCGCTGATGGAAAGGGAAAACCCCTTCACAAGACACTCCGCCAGCTTCATGCGCGCGCTGTTATAGATGGATTGCGCGGTCGTGCGCGCAATTTCCATGCGCTTCGCGCATTCCTCCTGACTCAGCCCCTCAAGGTCAATCAAACGGATCGTTTCAAATTCTTCAACGCTCATGGTAAGAACCGGAGCAGCTTCTGTGTCACAATCCAGCGGGCCGAAGCGCTGGATGCCGGGCATGCAGCAAACACGCCGCCATTTTCTTGGTCTGGGAATACCACCACCGCCTTCCGGTTTTTATTAATGGCATATGCCATTAACTGTTTGCAAGTATAACATTGTTTTTGGCATATGTCAATAACTTTTTTTAAATGTTTTTTGTTTTGGCGGGTTCGCTTTCCGCGGTTGACTTTTATGATTTGAAATAGTAAGATAATTCCAGCAATCCATAAAAAACAAAAAAGTACGCCACCCCATTCCAGGCAGAAAGCAAGCAAACGAAACAGGAGGTTTTTCAATGATCCATTTTGAAAAAATCGGCGACAGCTCTGCTTCCCTCGGCAAGGAAAAGGATTTTCTCTACACAAGAAAGGGCGCGACTTTCCGCGCTTCGGCAGCCCCCGAACAGGCGGAGGTTTACACCGTCGGGCTGGAGTTTAAAGACACGGAGCCGAATTTCGCCTATGTTCAGGTGAACGGCCGGGCGGCGGCCGCCGTTGCGGGCTACACCTGCTGCAACACCGGCAAAACGCGTACGGGCGCTTTTGTGTATTCCCCCGCACCGGGTGAGAGGCTTGACGGCGAAATTACGCTCACGGTGTTCGGCATGCCCGACATCCAAAGCGTTTGGATGCGTGCGGGCAGGGATGAAACGCTCATCAGCGCGGCGAAGGCCAGCCGCGTCAAGCCGGGAGAGGTACGCTCACCCCTAACCCTGAAAAAACCGCTGCAGTTGATTTTGTCCATCGGCGCGGACGCGGCCGAAAACACCCCCGAGCACCTTGAGGCCGCGCTTGAAAATATGCGTGAACAGCTGCCCTATGCCAAAAGCATGGGCTTCGGCGGATTTGAAAGCTATGTGAAATGGAATTTTATCGAATACAACCAGGGCGTGTATGACTGGAGCTTCTATGACGCGCTGATTGCCCTTGCGGCCGAATTCGGCATGAAGTGGTTCCCGCTTATCATCGGCGGCTCGGCCTATGCCCTGCCCGAATGGTTCCGTGAGGAGGTGCCGGGCTTTCAGGGCTTTGTGTGCCTGGAGCACGGCGAGGAAAACAACGTGCCCACCGTTTTCAACGAGCATCAAACGCCTTATATTATCGACTATCTGCACGCCTTCGGCAAACATTATGAGGGCAGCCCGAATGTGTATGGCGTGCGCCTCGGGCCCACGGGCAACTACGGCGAGAGCCAATACCCCGCCACGGGCAACTGGGGCTACAAGGGGCGGCGCGAGCACATGCACATCGGCTGGTGGGCAGGCGACGCGGACGCCCACCGCAAATTCTCGGCGTGGCTGCAAAACAAATATCAAACCGTTGAAGCCCTCTCAGCGGCATGGCGAGAAGAGATCCGCGCTTTTTCTGACATAAAAACATATTTGCCCTATCAAACCTCTGTTTTGCGCAAGCGCAAGGATTTTGTGGATTGGTATATGGAAGAAATGACGGACTGGTGCAACCGCTGGGCGGTGTGGACGCGCGACGAGCTGCGTTCGCACGACATTTATCAGTCCTCAGGCGGCTGGGGCTTTTGCGAGGCGGGCACGGATTTCACAGACCAGACCGCGGGCATGGTTCCCGTGAACGGCGGCATCCGCGCCACGAATGAGGACGAAAGCTATGAGCTGAATTTCGCCATCACCAGAATGCTCTCGTCCGCCGCGCGCTTTTACGGCGTGCCCTTCGGCTCGGAGCCCGCGGGCTACGGCACGGCGCGGAGCGTTGTCAACCGCCTGTTCAACATCATTGTCAACAACGGCCAGCACCTGTTTTATTACGGCGGAAACTTCCACTGCTGCGATGAGAGCGAGTTGTTCTGGGGCCGTCACGCGCAGCTTCTTGACGAGCGCGCGGAGCCAATCATTGACGTGGCGGTGCTCTACCCCGACACTATGACAAAAATTGCCGATTCCTCCATTCGCTGGCTCGATGGCTCCGCGTTTTTCTCGCAGGTTTTTCCCCTGCGCAGAAAGCTTGACTATGATTTTTGCTCAGAGCGTATGATAGAAGACGGCGCGCTTGAGAAAAACGCCTATAAGGCCCTTGTGTTTCTTGGGCGCAGCCATGACGGAGACTATGTTGAGGAGTCCGTACTGAACAAAATAGACGGCTATGTGCGCGGGGGCGGCACGGTGATTTATCCGCTGCTGCGCTCAAACGCGAGAATGGGCCCGCAGACCGTTGAGGGGGATCAGACGGTGTTTACACGCTGGATGGCGGGCGACACGGGCGCGGGCAGGGTGATTTTCATCAACACAATGCGCGAACCGCTTGACCAGTTCATTGACGACGCGGCCGACGCGCTCGCGGCGCTGCCGGGCTTCTCGCCTCTCACAAAAGACATGCTGCTCTCAAAAAAGCCGCGCGGGGTTTATATGAGCGCGCTCACAACCGGCAAACTCGCGCTTTATAATGATTTGATGACACAGGCGCAAATCGAGCTGCCCGGCGGCGAAATTGTTACCATGAAGCCGGTTTCCATTCAAATTATAGAAAGATAACTGAAAACCGTCAGTTATTAAAACAATAAAAGACGGTGGCTGGTTCTGTCAGCCACCGTCTTTTTATGATTCCCTTTTATTCCTTGAATCCATAAAATTCTCTCGGATTGTCATAGAGCATTTTGCGCCCGATTTCCAAGGCGCGGTCTAAGCTCATCGTTTTTTCCGCCACCTTTTTTGCCAGCACCCGGGCGATGGTCTCCCGCGCCATGACGAGATGCCCGAACACCTTTTCAACCACATAATAATCCCCGCCGAAGCCGAAAATTTTGTTGTCCGGCAGCATTTCGAGCATTTCATCCAGCGCGTCAAAGGCAAAACGCGGGCTGATCAAATACGTCCAGCACATGTTCATACGTACATTCGGCCAGACCTTGCCCAGCATGATCGCCTCGCGCACATAAGGGTAACCCGCGTGATACAGGTCGATCTTCACATCCTGATTTTTTATAATAAAAGGCAGCAGGTTTGCGGGTGAAAGCTCGCGGTAGTCGTTCCAATACCCGGTGTGCACGCAGTTGACAAGGCCGCTGTCGTGCGCCATACTCAGGAGCGTTGTGAGCACAAACTCATTTAAAGGGTTCCTTCTGGGCAGGGTGAGCGATGGGTCGGCTTTCATTTGCGCGAGTGTGGCCGCAGCGTCCTCTTTCATTGCTCCGTCTATATAAAACGCCATAAACTTCATGCCCACAGCGCCTTTTTCCTTTGCGTTTGCCGTGAAGTTTTCACACGCGTCTAATACTTCATCAATGGAACCGACGGGCGTTTGACCGTCGCCAAACCGTTTGAGCACATCTTCATAAGTGCGAAGTTCGTCAAGCGCACGCACGGTTTGCAGAATCCTGCCGCCGTGGGTATCCTCAAGCGGGCCGTCGCAGTTGATGGAAGCAATGATTTTGCACGCGTCGCGCAGCACGCAGTCATAAAGCCCCGGTTGGTTCGCCGCCGTGATGCGCTCACTGACGGCATGCACATTTGCGGCGGTCAACTCACCCTCGCCATAAAACTTTTCCATGGTGATGTGCGCGGCGCGGCAATAGCTTGTGTGCTTCATCTGCCTGTAAAACGGCTCGAATGTGCGCCATTTCCAGTCAAGATCACCGGGCTGCCACAAAACTTTGCCCATGGTCTCTTTGTCCATTCCTCCGGTATACAAATCATGCTGGCAGTAATGGGAGAAGAGTGTGAACGCGTCGGGCTTTCGTGAAAGCCGGCTGCTCTCGGGCGGCAGGTGCTCGTGGCAGTCATAAATCGAAAGCGTTTCAAGATAAGACACGATTTCCTTCTCAAGATTGGTTAAAGATTCAAGATAAAACGGCATTTGCCGAACCCTCCTTGCAATTAATACAGTAAAGTATAGCACACAAAAAACGCAAAAGCCATAAAAGCGGGGCTTTTGCGTTAAAAAGTTTCGCCGGCAGCGGGCTACTTTCTGTGAGAGATGATCTGGTCGACCAATCCGTATTCTTTTGCCTGTTGCGCCGTCATATAATAATCCCGTTCCATGTCAGCCTTGATCTTTTCAATCGGCTGCCCGGTGAGCGCGCTGTAGATTTCATGGAGCTTGTGTTTGGTCCGCTCCATCCAGTCGCTGTGAATTTTGATGTCTGTGGCCTGCCCCTGAAGCCCGCCTGAGACGGACGGCTGATGGATCAGCACCTCGCTGTTTTGCAGCGCAAAGCGCTTGCCCTTTGCGCCTGACGCAAGCAGCAGAGAAGCTGCGCTGCCCGACTGCCCGACGCTGATGGTGGAAACGTCGCATTTGATATAATTCATCGTGTCCATCACCGCAAACCCGTCGGTCACCGAACCGCCGGGGCTGTTGATATAAAAATAAATATCCCTGCTGCTGTCGGCAGATTCCAGAAAAAGCATCTGCGCGATAATCAGGCTCGCCGACTCGTTTGCCACCGGACCGTTAAGCATAATGATCCTGTCGTTCAATAAGCGTGAAAAAATGTCATAAGAACGCTCCCCGCGGGAAGTCTGTTCAATGACCATTGGCACAAGACTGCTCATAATTGCCTCCATTTCCATAGGAACATCCCTGCTGTTTACGCGGCCGTACGCGCAGCCTGATTGTTATATGCGCAAAAGCTGATGATCTTGCCGGCGGGCTTGTTTATTTTTCTGTATTTTCCGGGCGTGAGGGTGTAAATCCTTGTAAAAGCCCTCGAAAAGGCCTCCTGAGAACCGTATTGATATTTCAGCGCGATTTCAATAATCGGCTGCTCTGTGTTCACAAGCTCCCCGGCGGCCTTTTCCATGCGCCGTTTGTGGATATATTTTGTGAGCGGCTCGCCTGCCGTTTTGTGAAAAAGCCTGTGGTAGTGATATTTTGACAAGTGAGCTTTTTGCGCAAGAAGCTCAAGGGTGATTTTTTCGTCCAAATGCGCTTCAATAAAATCAAGTGATTCACGAAGCTGTGTGCCATAGCTCATGGCAATGCCTCCTTTTTTCGTCAAGGTATTGTTATTATACACCCATCCCGCGAGGAATTCTTGATAATTTTTGCTTAAATTTTTGAACAAATTGCATTTGCCTAAAAATCTGCTATACTATAAATATATTATATTATACCGATCTCCCATTGAAAGGGCGGTTGGTATTCGTTACGGGAGGAGCATTGTTTATGGGAGAGCTTTCTGCGTTGCCAAACATTGGCAAAGAAACAGAGCGCCAGCTGCATGAGGTTGGCATAGACACCTATGACGAGCTGATGAGGCAGGGGGCGGAGCAGGCCTGGCTCAAAATTCAGGCGATTGACCCGTCTGCGAGCATCAACCGGCTCTTGGGGCTGGAGGGTGCGATTTTGGGCATCAAAAAAACGCTTTTGCCCGAAGAGCGAAAAGCGCAGTTGAAAGAGTTTTATTATAAAAAGAAAATATAGTCGATTGCAAGATTGTTTGTTTTATGCTGGGGCGTGTTGACATAGACCGGGATCCATATCACCTTTGATCACTGATTATGGCGGCGCTGTTGCTTGCAGACAGGGCCGTCAGGGGGTCATACGGGGCGCCCGAAAGCGTCCCCACCAATAAGGCAATATCCACTGCGTTGGCGGGATTTCCCCATGAATTTCCTGAAAACACAAAGACTGCGCCATCCACGACAAAGCCCCTTGTGTTATAAGTGACATTGTTTAAAATGTTTCCTGTTGAATTGGGGTTCAAATAGGCCGACTGCCTCATGGAATAAAACAGGTTTTGTTGCGCCAGCAAATTGGTTACGTTGCCTTGGGTCAAAAAACCTCTGTTTACCACCCATCCCGTTGACGGGCCGGCTTGCGCGGGGCCATAAATCACATTGTTCGTGAGCCTGTGATTCGCGCCGCTCAATTGAATGAATTCAACCGCATAGGGCGCGTTACTTGTTATGGTCAGGCCGTCTAAGATCACACCTGTTCCGGTTACCAAAAAAGCGATAACCGCAGCCTGCAAGGAGATAACGGTGTTGGCATAGCCCTGTAACGTTATATTTTGTTTATTAACGGCAATTGTGCTTGTAACCGGATACACGCCTGCCAGTATATGAACGGTGCCTGTCGGCGAAACGGCGGAAATGCCCGACTGGATCGTGCCGAAGGGGTTGGCTTGGGTGCCGTTTCCACCGACTGCGCCAGCTTGCACATACACTGAGAACGGGTTGGGCTCAAAAGTGCCAGTCGGGCCAGTCGCACCTGTGGGGCCTATTGGGCCGGTTGGGCCTGTGCTTCCGGCTAAGCCTGCCGCGCCAGTCGGGCCTGTTGGGCCTGTCGGGCCAGTGGGGCCGGTTGCACCATCGGAGGGTCCTGTTGGGCCTGTTGGGCCTGTGGGGCCGGTTTCTCCTTCTGTCACCAATTGTGTGACGATGAGCATCCCCTTAAGCGGTGCGGTAGTTGAAAAATAAACGTTGGTATCGCCCGCGTTGATTAGCCCAAAGGTCACGGGCGCAGTCTGCACTTCAAGAATGCCTGTGCCATAGACCTCATCGTTTCTTAAAGGGCTGTTGCCCTCAATGCAGTCGCTCTGAGAGGACTCAATGGCAAACGAGGTCCCGCTCACCGCGCCTGAGAACTGCACGGCAAGCCACCAGTCAACCATATAAATTCCGGGGTCCTGCAATGTGATCACCCCTGAAGCGGGGGTATAGGTGATGTTGCCCGCCGAAAAAGTGACGTCGTCAAACAGGACGTTTGCCAAGGGTGCGACCGGTGTGGCCGTAACCAGCTCGATTTGCAGCAATGCGTTGCTCATTTTTTTTGCTCCCATGATACAGAATAAATCCACGAAAAGCCGTGCTATTCCAATATACTCGGTAAATCTGAAAATGGTGCAAAGTTGCGCGCCGCCGCCCAAGTGTTTTTTGTTTGCGGCTGTTCCGTTACGGGAATCACCGTTCGAGCAGGCCGTATTTCACCTTGATGCGGTCAAGCTTTTCAAGCATGGGCCGCGCGGCGACGGCCAGAAAGAATACGGTTGCAACCGCATGCACCAAATCAAAGGGAATGCCCTGCAAATAGGCCAGCAGAAACATTGCACGCGTGGGTTTCGGCTGCAGAATAATCACAGAGGCAGGATTCATGATGCCGCCGTAGATGAAAAATACCGCCAGACCCCCAAACACACACAGCGAGGTCTTGCTGCGCAGCAGCAGGCCTTTTTTAAACAAAACACCCGCAAGAAAACCGATGATGCCAAAGGCAAACATCTGCCACGGCGTCCAGATGCCCTGGCCGAAAAACAGGTTGCTCACAAAGGCGCTCACAGCGCCCGTCAAAAAGCCGGCCTCGCCGCCGAACGCCACCGCAGCGATGATGACGATCGCGGCCACGGGCTTGAACTGCGGCAGCATAAAAAACGCGGCGCGCCCGGCAACGGCGATGGCACAGAGCACAGCGAGCACCACGAGCTCCCGCGCCTGCGGCCTGCGCCGTTCAAAAACAAGCGCAAAGGGCAGCATGGTTTCAAGCAGAACGAGCATAGATATGAGGTAATATTTTCGGTCGCCGAAATAAAACGAGCCCACATAGATGGTAAGAGGGATCAAAAACAAAATCATACCCGCCGCCGCAAGCGTGCGTTTTGAAAGCCTGCGTGAGCCGAGCGGGGTCTGCGCCGTCCATTCCTTCTCCCCCCGTTTCCAGGAAAGGGTCATGACAATTGTGATGATTTCGAGCGTGAAAAGAAGTATCAGCGCGCTGTAGCGCCACGCCTCCGCGGGGCTTGCGGCCACTTCCGCAGCCTCGCTGCCGCCCGAAATAAAAGACAAAAATCCGCTCCGGTTTTGTATTGCATAAAAAAGCGTGGCCGCAAACACGACGGCGGACGCCGCAAGAACGCCAAAGCGCAGGGGCGTAAGCTTTTTTATTTTGCTTTTGGGATTTTCGGGAGCAGGGTCTTTTTCAAGAGAATAGGCGCCGCCGTCAAAAATATGCGGCGGCTCGGGCGCACCGCCTCCCAGCGCGCAGATGACATCCGCCGCGCTCACAGCGCGAGGGAAAACGTGCCGCGCCATGCGGTTTGCGGCGGATGTATAAAAGCTGTTGCCCGAAAAAAAAGCTTTGGGTGTGTTTTCGGTAACGATACTGCCGTCAAAGAACAAAGCGCATCGGTCTGCATATTCGGCGCAGAACTCGATGTCGTGGCTCACCATCACCACGGCCGCGCCCGCGGCGGTGAGCTTGCGCAAAATTGCGGCAAAAATAATTTTAAACTCAGAGTCAAGCCCCTTTGTCGGCTCGTCCAGCAGCAGAATGCGCGGGCGCAGCAGCAGCACCTTCGCAAGCGCCGCGCGCTGCTGCTCACCGCCCGAAAGGTCATAGGGGTGCGTGTTTAAAAGGGGCTCAAGCCGGCACAGGGCGGCCATGTTGCGCAGTTCCTCAAATTTTTGCTCTTTGGGAATCTTGCGTTCTGAGAGAATTTCCATCAAATCCTCCCGCACGGTTTTCGCAACAAACAAACTCTGCGGATTTTGCGGCAATACGCCGAGCAGCCCCGCAAACAGTCTGCTTGAAGGGATATTCTGGATCTCCTCTCCCTCAATTCTGATTTTGCCTCGATAGGCGCGGTTGAGTCCCGCAATCAAAGAAAGCATGGTGGTTTTGCCGGTGCCGTTTCCGCCGAGCACCGCCGTCAGCTCGCCTGCGCGTGCTTCAAAGGACAGGCCCTTGATGATATCGGGGCCGTCTTTTTCATATTTGAACCACGCCCCGTCAATAGAAATGGCGGAACCTGTTTTTGCTTTTTCTCTTTTTATCTGCACGGGGGCAGGGGGCGCTTTTGCTGCCCCGCCAGAATGCATTTGCGAAATCCACGCGCGCCCCTCACGCACCGTAACGGGGCAAGTCAGGGTGTTTTCTACGCCCGCCCACACCCGCATGGGCACGGGCATGGCGGCAAACATGCCGTGGTTTTGCGCGCGCAGGCGTTCGCCCACCCCGGCGGGCGTGCCCTCGCACAAAATGCGCCCCTGCTCCATCACAACCACACGATCCGCCATGGGCAGGGCTTCTTCCAAACGGTGATCGGTCAATAGGACCGTCACCCCCAACTCGCGGTTGATTTTTTTCACACTGGCCAAAAAATCCGCCGCGGCGATCGGGTCAAGCTGGCTTGTGGGTTCGTCCAGCAACAGCAGCGAGGGCTGTAGCGCCATTACGGACGCAAGCGCGAGCAGCTGCTTCTGCCCGCCCGAGAGCTCCGCCACATTTTTATAAAACCAGGTCTGCATGCCGAAAAAGCTTGCCATCTCCGCCGTGCGCAGGCGGATGGAAGGGGTGTCAAGCCCCAGGCTTTCCAGCCCGAACGCCAACTCGTGCCAGACCTTGTCCGTCACCACCTGATGCTCGGGGCTTTGCATCACAAAGCCGATTTTCGCCGCCGTGTCGCGGGCGGGGAGTTCGTTGAGGGGGGTTCCTTCAAAAAAAATCCCGCCGCTTTTTGCGCCGTGAGGTGTTAAAGCGGGTTTTAACTGCCGCAAAAGCGTTGTTTTGCCGCAGCCCGAAGCGCCGCAGAGCACCACAAACTCACCCTGCCCCAGTGTGAGAGTCACGTCCTGCAAAGCGGCCCGCTCGCGCTCCGGGTAGGTAAAATTCAGGTTTTCAACGACAATGCTTGCGTTTTTTGCAGGGTTCTCCAATGCACGTCCTCCTTCATATTCACAACCAAGGGCATGGCGCACAGGGCAAAATACACCGTGAACGCCAGCAGCTGCCACAGCGTCGGCTCCGCGCCGCCGAGCATGGGGTAATACACAAATTTCAGCGCACCCCCCACCGCACCGGCAAGAGTCGCGCCGCCGCACAGCAGCAAAAAGAACAGTGCATAAGCGTCGCGGCGGCCGAAGCGGTAAATTGAGAACGCCGTGCGCCCTTTCAGGCCGTAGCCGCGGCTGCGCATGCTGTCCGCCGTTTCTATGGCGTTTTCCAGCGCCCATGTGATGAGGATGGAAAGAATTTTCATGCCGTGCTTCGCGCGCCTGAAGATGCCGCCGTTCGATACGTCGCGCCCCACACAGCGCTGCGCGGCTGAAATCACACGGATCTGCGCCCGAAACCGCGGCACAAACCGCAGCGTGAGCGCCAGCAGCAGCGAGAGCGCGGGGGCGACGCGCCCGAACAAATACACAAACTTGTCGCTGCTCATTACGGCGTTGAAGCATGAAAACCAGAGAATCACCGTGATCAGCATCACCGCCGCCGAAGCGCCGTAAAGGATGGATTCGAGCGTGAGGGGGTTGCCGTTGGGCAGATAGGTGAGAATCGTCACGCCCTGATGGCTGAACGCGGGGTTCATCAGCGCCGTGAGCACCAACAGCGGCAACAGGTAAAGCAACTGAAAGCGCAGGGCCTTTTTGCCGTTTAAACAGAGGGAATACGAAACGGCGCACAGCAGGGAAAGGCCTTGGCAAACAGGGTGCGCGAACACCATACCGCAGCCGATGACCAAGGTGAAATAGAGCATATTGATCAGCGGGTGATAACCCGAAAAACTGTCTTTATTCATTTTGATCCTTTAAGGCAGTTCGCCCACGGCGTAGCCGCCGCCCACATCCCTGCCGAGGTCGCAGGTGTAGACCCATTCGATCACGTCGCCGTTTTTAAGCACATAGCGGCTGCAGCCGTAGTTGGGGAACCAGCCGTTCACCTTATACATCCAGCCGGAAAGGGAGCCGCAGTCGAATTCATATAAATTGTGGATGCCTTCAATGTAAGCGGAGTTGTACATGGGGGTAAAGACAAACTCCATGTGGATTTTTGAAGCGCGGGTCTCGCGCTGCAGCACGTCAAACACACTCTCGCCCTCATAAAATACCACCGTGCGCGTGGGCATGATCACACCGTCTTTGGGCAGCACCGGGAGCTTGTCCTGATTGAACTGGTCCATGTTCTGCAAAATGGTGTCGCAGCGGATGGAGAGCGTCGCGGTGTGCTTTTTTTCTTTTTCAACCGTCACATCTTCCGGTTCCACAGGCTTCGGTTTGCCCGAGGGCACTTCGTCCGTCAAATATTTGTCTTTTGTCGCGGGCTCGGCGACTGTCGGCTTTTTGGTTTCATTTACATAAGCATCCGTCGCTTTGTTGCTTTGCCCTAGCGCTGTTGCGGACGCCCCGGGTTCGGAGCCCGCGGCCGCTTCTGTAGTGCTCTGCTCCTGTGTTGTGCGCCCCACCAGATAAAATAGCCCCTTGAAGGTTTGGGGAATGAGGGTAACAACGGCGTTGGGCACGTTTTCAAGCGCGGCGGTTGCGACAAGCGTCAGGGAGTCTGTCTGCGCGTCATACTGATAGACCTCCGCGCTGTCTGCGTTCCACGGATAGGTGAAATACACCGAAAGAGAGGGGCCGCCAAGGATCTCTTCGCCGTTTGCAAAGCTGAATTCCTGCACATGCTCCGCTGAAAGCCGCGCTTTGACCTCCTGCGTTTTTGCGCTTGAAAAGGTCACGAGCAGGTTTTCATCCCTCGGCTCCTCAAGCAGGCTGCCCATAAAGAGCCATTGATAGGTGATGTCGTTGCTGTTGCCGTTAAAAATGCCGATGTCGCCGCTTTCCTGAATGCCTTTGAACACCGCCCGGGCGACCCTTCCGTCTTCAGGAATCTGCAGCGTGCGGTTGATTGTTTCTTTTCCGCAGCCAAAAAAAGACAGAAGCAGCAGGGATAAAAGAAGACAGGCAATTCGTTTGATGTGTTTCATGTTCAACTCCCCTTATTGCACCACAATTTTTGCGGAATATGCTTTGAGGGTGCGCATGGCGGTTGCAAGGCTGGTGCGGGTTTCTGCGCCGCCGATTGTAGCGATAACCGCGTCGGTCACGGTGATATCATAAATCTCGCCGACCTGCGCGCTGTCGCGCAAACGAAAGCGCAGGCGCAGCAAAATATCTTTTTCGTCTTTTTGAAAGCCCTCGCGCACATAGGCGAACTTGCCGCCGGTAACGTCAAGGTACATGGTGTTGAGTTCGCCCGTTTGGTTCGCGAAAGCCGCATCGCTCTTCCAAATGGGGATATTGTAGGTCACTTCCTCCTGCGTGGAGTCGCCCAGTGTCATCATGGTTCCCTGGCGCGCGCCGAGGAATTCGAGCTTGTTTTTATCAAACCGCACCGAAAGGCTGGCGGCGGGATAGACGCGGTCGGGCAGGTCTGAAAGCAGCACGTCAACATTGATTTCATCCCGGTTATCGACCGCAACAGGCGCGGGGGACAACAGCGTGAGCGAGGGGGCGAACAGCTTTTCTGTCGCGCCGCCCATAAGAAGAATCATCATTATGATGATTGCCGCAAACAGCAGGCCTGCGGCAATGAGCAGGATACGGTTCCGTTTATTTTGCAAAAAAGCGCTCTCGCGCAGGGATTTGATGGGATCCATACGTTTCTCCGTTCCGCCGCGGCGCGGCATGGCAGTTGTGGACGGGGGCGCCGCTCATAATTCAGCGCCCCCGCGCTGAAAAATTACCTGCTGAGAATGGCAAGCTCCGCGCCGGAAACATAATGCTCCAGAATCGCGAGCGCGTCAAAGGTGTTGATGCGCGCGTCGGAGGTGACGTTGTAGGTCAGAATCTGCAAATCGGTGCTGACGGAGGTTTTGCGCAGCCATGCCGAAATCATGTCCAGCGCGTCCTGCGCGTTGATGACGCTGTTGCCGTCTGTGTCGCCGAACGCGACGACCGACGCCGCCGCACCCTGCAAATGATAGTTTTCCGCCTTTTGCAGCTCCTCTGCCGCTTCGGTCGGCACGGTGAACAGCACATAGGTGTTCGCGCCCTGCTTCGCCGTCATTTCGGGGGAGAAAATCAGCTCCGCGCCTTTGTAGTCAAGGCCGCTGCCCGCGGGAATGCCGCTGAACGTCACGGCCACCGCGCGCTTGTCCGCCGGGATGAGGTCAACGCCGTCGCCTGTGAACAGCTCGCGCACCGAAACGCCCACGGTTGAGAAAGCAA
Organism: Oscillospiraceae bacterium; assembly: GCA_031270605.1. GTDB lineage: Bacteria > Bacillota > Clostridia > Oscillospirales > Acutalibacteraceae > JAISXG01. The sequence continues at coordinate 17,228 of JAISXG010000005.1, forward strand.
CGCTGAGTGCCGCTTGCGCGACGTCAAACACAAACGCCGCCGCATCTGATTTTTCTTTGAGCGTCAGGCCGCCCACACTGACGGTTGCGGCCGATGCTTCGTCCATATCAGACTTCAGCTTCAAGGTCACAGTCAGAAGCTCGGCGGGGAAGGAAGTGCCCGAAATGCCGATATTCTCAAGGCTGCTGTTCGTGTAAACAAAGCGTAGCTTTTTGTCCGCCGCGTTGTAGTTCCAAGACAGCGCACCCCCGTTGAGGCGGTCAGAGGCCGCGACGTTCTCGACGCTGAACGCGTCGGGGATGTTGAGCAGCCCGTCCATGAGCTTAAAATTGCCCTCGGGGAAGGCCTTTGTTTTCACAAGCACATTGAAGGCGGTGCCCGCCTTGCCAGTGATCTGCCCGGGCCCTTCCAAAATAATGGAAGCTGCCTGCTCCGGCGGCTCTTCTGTGGACGTGAATGCGTCTGTCATGTTATAAAGACTGTTTTTGCCTTTTACAAAGCGGTCATAGGCCACAAGGGCATAGGCCGACTGGTCTGTCGCCATGCCGTTGACGCCTGAGCCCGCGCCCGAACCGAGAATGTGGGCAAAGCCGCCGCCCTCAACATAGAAGCGCAGCAGAGCCGTCACGGGATTGTTGCCCTCTTTCACAAAGCGGCTGTCCGTCGCAGGATCGACGCCCAGCGCCGTTAAGGCCACAATAACCTGCGCGATGCTTTCGGCGTTCACCGAGCCCCATGAGGCATAGCCGCCGTCCGTTCTCTGTATGGCGGACAAAGCCGTGACCGCGCGCGTGATTACTCCCGCAACGGCGGGCTGTGAGCGGTAGGGCGCCAGCGCCTGCAAAACCATGGCGGTCATATCCGGATCGGGCGTGGTGCCGGAAAGGGCAAAACCGCCCGCGTCATCCGTGCCTTTTTTGATTTCCCTGTCCAGAATATAATCAATCAGCCTCTGGCGGGTCACCTGGTCGGCGGCCGTGGCGGTCGAATAACCAGTCATCGCCGCCGTTGCAAGAACATCCGGAATGTCGTAGCCGTTTGTGTCCAGGGCAATCAGGGCGAACACCGGGCCGTTGATGCCCTGCTTTTGCACCTGGGGCATGCTTGAAAGCCACGCGGTCAGGTCATAGCCGCCCACATCGGTGGAATCCCTGCCAAGCGAGCTTAACGCCATAATCAGGCGTGAGTATTCGGTTTTCTTTGAGCTTGAGCTAGGTAGAATGCCGTTGTTTTCTGTGACAACATCTTCGATTCTGCCGTAATAGTCTTCAAAATAGCCTTCCGGTACGGCATGCCCGGCGCGCGCAAGAGAGAGCACAGTCCACTCGCCGCCGCCCGTTCCGAACGCCGGGGCTGGGACGGTGCCGAGCATATAGTCAAGCGTGGTGCTGAGATGTATGCTGATATCCACACTGCTTGCGGGCGGCTGCGCCTGCAACGCCGTGTTGAGCGCAGTCAGCACGCTGTCAACCGCCGATTGCTCCGCGCGCAGGTTCCCGAGCACGGTATACGCCGCGTCATAAGCGCTTTGCACACCGCTCTTTGCCAGAAGTTCCGCCTTGTTTGGCGCGGAATTGATTTGCGCAACTTTTGCCGTCAATGCGTCCTTGTCGGCCCGTTCATACATCGGATCGGACATAAAGCTTGAGCCGAGGTCCGCGCCGTAGCCGTAGACGGTGAACTGCCAGCGGCAGACGTCGCCGTTCTGCGCGTACACCGCGCCGGCGGAGCGGTCGATATAAGTATTGTTGACCGTGATCATCCAACCGGACATGCCGTAATAATCAAACTGCCCGAGCGTCTCCCCCTCCGCTTTGCCGGTTTGGTCAAGCGGGCCGGTTTCGTCGAGAATAAACTGCGGGATGTTCACGGTAATCGCGCGCGGCAGAATAACTGTCTCCATGTAAAACGTGCCGTCGTCGACTGAGCCGCTGTTTTCGTATTTACCGTCCAGAAGACGGTCGGTGATCTGCGCGAAGCTTTCACCCTCATAGAAGGGAACCTGCACCGGCTCATACAAAAAACCGTTACCCAACGTGTTGATGTCGACCGAAACCGTGACATAGCCCGCAGGAGCGTCCTGCGCAAAGGCGGGACCCGCAAAGCTCAGAACCAGACTCAAAACGAGAAGAACACTCAAAAATTTTTTCTTCATAAACACAACTCCTTTTAATTTTTTCTGTGGGATTGTCCGTCCTTTTCTTTTTTTTCATCACTCCTTTCTATCGTTTTGTGAACAAAAAAAGGCTTTACTGAATCCACATCAGTAAAGCTGCACATGCTTTCATAAGGCCCCTTTGGAGACCTTTTTTTGAAAACATCTGCTCTCCTCACCGAAAGCGTGTTCACCGTAATATGGTAGGTCTCCTGACTTAAAGCTTCAAACCTAATCCATTCGCCTTCCCAGTCCGCACGGCGAGCCGTGGTTTCCAGTGACCTGCGCAGAGCCGTTTTCGCCCTGCGCTGAATGTTTCGTAGCTTTTACAGTAGGTGTGAGCTGCCCCGGATTCTCACCGGGTTCCCTGTTAGGCACCCGAAGGTGCGCCATATACACTTTCATTATAAGGCAACGGCACGCGCAAAGTCAATCGTTCTTTTTTGTAAGAAGCGAACACTCATATGAAATAAACAGAAAATTACAGTTTCATAATTCATGTTCGCCAAAGCCATGGTTTTGGCGGGCGTTCCATTGATTCTATACCTGCTTCAAGGGACGGTTGTCAAACGGTTATACCTGAACACAGCAAAAAATTTTTCAAAGCAATTTTTAGGCTGTTTTTCAAATTCATCGAGCATAGTTGCCGAATAAAACAGAAAGCGCAGGAAAGGCTCTCATTTTCTGAATGCCGAGCCTTCACGGGCATTTTTAATAATTTTCGGTTATAGTGAAATACTAAAAAAGCTAAGGAGGTGAAAAAAATGGGCATTGTTGGTTGGATTATTATTGGTGCGGTCGCCGGCTGGCTTGCAAGTATTGTGACCCACAACAACAGAAAAATGGGCGCCGGAATGAATATTCTTGTCGGCGTTGTCGGCGGCTTTCTCGGCGGACTTGTGATGAACCTGGTCGGTGGCTATGGCATAACGGGCTTTAATGCTTGGAGTCTGCTTGTGGCGACCGGCGGCGCAATTCTTTTGCTGCTGATCGTGAACGCCGTGAGAAAAGACCCGGTTGAAACAACGTGATTTGAATGCGATCAATATGCGTTATTTTTGTCTTTATCAATTGCCTTCTTTATTCTGCATCTTTTTACAAAATATTACAACCTTCATTAGCAATATAAAATGTATTGCTATACCAAGAATATAGATAGGCATATGATTTGTTCATTGAAGAAAAGCTGGTAACAGCGAAAGATGTGTAGGAAATGCTAAAGGATCTCTTCCCGGAAATACTGCAGGAGATGCTGGAAGCGGAACTGGACACAGAGTGGGTATCCCAAGAACGGGACGCCGCCCGAGGGCAGCGAAACCCGCAGCAACGGCGACACCCAAAAGCAGTACGGGAAGCGAAGGAACCTCTGATTTAATCCGTTCTTCTCTCGAGGCGAGAAATCTGGTAAAATAGAACCATCTGGAGGAGAACGGTCTGAACAAGCTGTTCTTTGACGCCATCAACCGCGTTATGGTGGCTACCGGGCACATAATGAAAGGTGGCACGATCGTAGACGCCGCGATCATGAACGCGCCCTGCTCCACAAAAAATGAGGAGAAAGCATGTGACCCAGAGATGCATCAGACGAAAAAGGGTAATAAATGGCGTTTTAGAATGAAGTGCCATATCGGCATGGACGCCGGCGACAGGTCGGTTCACAGGTTGAAGTCATAATGTGACCGTGGCATCAAAGCTCATCCGTGAGGATGACGAGGTCGTTTACGGTGATTCCAGCGTTTGAGCATTGCTCATGCCCTTTGTTCAGAGGTTTCTTATAGATTGAGCAACCGTCAGTGTGGAAAAAATCACGCCCCTGCGCAAAGGCAGAGGCGTGATTTTAAAAGTCGTCATGGCCCGGCGTGGATTCAAAAATGAAGCGCCTGCGCCCTTCTCAAGGGGAAGCGAGTTAAAACATGATAAAAGATTTATTCCATGGAAACGCTTATTCGTCCTGCAAGGCGGCATAACCCTCTTCGTTGGTGCCGATGCGGTAAACATTTTCAATATCATAAACAAAGATTTTACCGTCACCCATTTTGCCGCCATAATTGTTTTTGCAAATGTACGCTATCTTCTTAAATAAAAAAAGCCGGATGGCTGCGGGATGCAGCTGTTCGGCTTTTTTAACATTGTATCGTCAATTGGCATTCGTGGCCGTGAAACGCAACGGCTTTTTCCCAAAGGTTATCTGACCATCCCTTGCAAAAATAAAAAAGACAAAAACATAGCAGTAACTGCATTTTGCCTTCTTGATAAGCTGCATAAACATATAAAAGCATGTTGCCTGCGCACTTGATGTACACAATAATGTAATATGACAATTTTTGAAAGTTAAGATGTTTTGCCAGATGTGTGTTCTTTTGAAAAAGAAGGTAATTGCTGATTTTTAAACTATTTGCTGTTATTATACCTTGATGTTCATGAATATTAATATTTATTCACGAAATTGCTTGACAATCGTTAATAATCAGGATATGCTATGAGCAAAGATGAATGAAGGTCGACATTCTTTGTCTTTCATTTTGAAATTTGAGGTGGAACCATGTTTATTGAAGAACGGCATCAGGCGATTCTTGGCATCCTTTCAGAACAGGGGCGTATTTCTATCGGAGAAATTCAGGAGCAATTCGGCGTTTCAGTGGATTCCGCGCGGCGCGACCTGCGGCTGATGGAGGAACAGGGCCTGCTCAAGCGCACCCACGGCGGCGCGATTCCTCTGCTTCAGGTTGCCACGGGGAAGCCGCCAAAAACCACCCCGAAGGATATTGTTGAAATCAAAGAAAATTATTTGGCGGTGGCCCAAAGGGCGGTTTCGGAAATTTGCATGAACGACGTTGTTTTTATCATTTCCGCGACGGTGGGTTATTTTATGCTGCAGAACCTGCCTGAGCACCTCAGAATCCGGATTGTAACCAATTCCATTGTTCTTGCGGAAGAATTAAGAACGAGGGACAATATTTCTGTGATTCTTCTCGGCGGCGAGATGGACCAAAAAGGCAACTGCTACGACGGTTTTGCGGTGAATATGATCAGGGAGCTTCGGTTTGATAAATGCTTTCTAACGGCGGCCTGCATCTCGGCCGAGTTCGGGCTTTCAATCCAGCACTCAAGCGCAAAGGCCTTTTGGAACGCCGTGATTGACAGCTCAAAAAAAGCCTATGGTTTATTTCCCACAGAAAAAATCGGCATTGACTCCATTGTTAGCATTTGCCCTGCAAGCAGGCTTGACACGTTAATCACAGACTGGGACGCACCCGAAGAGGAGCTAAAAAAATTTGACGAGCTTGGCATTGAAGTCGTGGTGGTTGAAAAAGAAGCGGATTGATTTTTTATAAAACAAAGGAGGATTTTTGGATGCATCTTTATATTTCAAGGCACGGGCAGTCTATGGGAAACATCGGGGAATATTCGGGGCCTGACCCCGTCCTTACGCCGCGCGGTTTTGCGCAGGCGCGGGCTCTGGGCGAGCGGCTGGCCGCCATAAAGTTTGACGCGGTTTTTGCGAGCCCGACCATGCGGGCGCTTGCAACCGCAAATGAAGTTGCCGTGCGCCAGAGCGGCGGCCCCACACCCGTTTTCTGGCTGACGGAGCTTGCGGAGGTTGACCGCAAAGGGGGAAGCCAGCGGATGTCTCCGCCCGCGGAGCTTGTCAAAGCCTGCCCAAGCGCCCGCCCCTATCCCGAGCCGGGGCCTTTGGGGCTGACGGATACCGTGCCGCCGGATGAAGACGGCGGAATCGCCCGGGGCTACGCCGCGGCGAACTTTTTGCGCGAGCGGTATACGGGTGAGGATACAACGATCTTGGTGGTTGCCCTCGGCGTGTTCAACTCGCGTTTTATCTCGGCCGCGCTCGGGGGCGAATACCCCTTTTTCTGCCGCCACCTGAGCAGCAACGCCATGCTTTCGTGCGTGTCATACCAGCCCGACCTTGACGGCGTGGTGCGCCCCCTGTTCCGTTTTCATAACGACATTTCGCACCTCGTTGCCGCCGGCGTGGGCGACGACAGGCCATGATGAACACGATTCTATAACTCATAAGAACAATATGGTTCTCGGTGGTTTGTGTGATTTGTTAGCCTCCTGCAATCCAAAAATTACACGGCAAGGCACAAAAGTTACATTCGGTTCTTTCTTTTTCGGCGATACTGTAAAATACTAACATAAGAGATTTTGTTATTTTTTATCATAGCGAATTCACTTGGAACCCGTCCGAAATACGCGCGCAAAAGCCTTGCAAATGTGGACTTCTGCGCGTGGAGGCCACTCGTTTTCAAATTAATTTACTATGTTATACATCGAAAAAGGGGAAGGTGAGACGCATGGAGCATAACAAAAATGAAAGCGCTTCGCTTGATGTGATTATGACATTGCTGTTTCTTTATACGATTGGCGCGCTTGTAACAATTTACGGCCATGTGCTGCTGATGAGCGGCGAGCGGGGAGAACTGAACGGTAAAACACTTGCGATTTCTGTTGTGGGCGTTTGCGCGGTCATGGCCTTTTCGTTTATTACGGGACTGTTAAAAAGAAAAACGGCGTTTTACGGCCTTGCGGCGGCTCTGGCGCTGAATGTTACCGTTCTCCCCCTTGCCATTTACACCGCGCCGGTTTACGCGCTCGCTTCTTTCATCGGCCAGAGAACCGGGCTGCATTATATCGCGGGTTATGTGCTTTATGCGGCGTTTCAGTTTGCGTTTTTCGGCTGCGGCTACATTCTTTCAAGGCTTCCCGTCTTTTCGCGCTTGCAGCTTCGCTTTGCGGCGAGAGGCGGCGTTGCCTGACAAAATAATATATCATAAAACCGGTTTAAACAAGGCCTGAAAGAGGACTCCTATTTTTAGAGTCTTCTTTTTTTGCGATTGCGTAAACGGTTTCGGTATGTTACAATTTAAATAAAGATTGTCTGATTTATCGATAACAGACAAAATGGCCTGAAAAACTGTTTTGGTGGTGGTTTTTTGAAGCATTGTCGAAAAGCTTTCTCTGGTATGTTATCTTGCTGCATTATATTCTGCATGGTAATTCTTCCCGCACCCTCAGCGCAAGCGGGTGATCTTCTACCCCAGCTTCAGATTTTTGACCAAAAAAAGGTTGATGCTTCAATGATAAACACTGAACTGCAAACCGCAGGGCGTATTTTTCGTTTTTTTCTGCCATCTTTTACACCTGCAGTGTTTAAAATAGCGAACCGGATGAGCCGTTTCCTGAGCGGATTCCATAGCTTTGGTCTGCAATATGAGCAGAAATATATTACCCGCGCGGACGGCACCATGCTACGCATCTGCGTTTATTACCCGCGCGAGAAAAGAGACGGCGTTCCCGGCCTGCTTTGGCTTCATGGCGGCGGCTATGCCCTTGGTGTGCCGGAGCAGGATGAAAGCTTCATCAAACGCTTTGTGGAGGCAAGCGGCTGCGTGGTGGTTGCGCCGGATTATACGCTCTCGCTTCAAAAACCCTATCCCGCGGCGTTGGAAGACAGCTATGCCGCTTTGCTGTGGCTGCGTGACAACGGCGCGCAATACGGCATGCGTTCTGACCAGATTTTTGTCGGCGGGGAAAGCGCCGGCGGCGGACTCACCGCGGCGCTCTCACTGTATGCGCGTGACAAAGCGGAGGTTGCCATTGCGTTTCAAATGCCGCTTTATCCCATGCTTGACGATCGTCCCACCGAATCCTCCGCAAACAATGATGCGCCTGTTTGGAACACAACGTCCAACAACCTTGCCTGGCAGCTTTATCTGGGCGATGCTTACGGCACAGATGATGTGCCTATATATGCGGCGCCCGCCCGGGCTGCGGATTATTCGGGTTTGCCGCCGGCCTGTACCTATGTGGGAAGCATCGAACCGTTTTTTGCGGAAACGCAGACCTATGTTGAGAAGTTGAGAAACAGCGGCGTGAGCGTGGATTTTAAAGTTTTTGACGGCGCTTTTCATGGGTTTGATATTATTTGTCCGAATACAAAAATTGCAAAGGACGCAAGGTCATTTTTGATGGATTGTTTTAAGTATGCCGTGGAAAACTATTTTGCGGAGCAGCCCGCGGGGGTCTGACCTTTCTTTGCAGAAATATGAAGGATAAGGATCGGTAATGACGCTGTATACTTCTAGATATAAGAGGGACGCTTTTAATGCTGACGCTATACTTCTTTGGCTCGGTTATGAAACCGGGCTTGCATCGCGGTGTTCATTTCGAAGAGAATAGACGGACGGATTCGAACTGAAAATTACGGTGCGGGCTTCATGGAAAGCCCGCACCGTTTTTATTTTATATAAAAATAGGAGGAACTATGATGTTTCAAAGAGAAAGCGTTGCAAAATTTTATGACGAATACGGCATCAAAGAATGGGAGCGGCTTGATCAAGTCGCTTATCACCGCTTGCTTTACCTGCTGCATTGCGACTTTTTGAAAAGCCATGTGGGAGAGGGCTTTCGCGTGCTTGACGCGGGCTGCGGCGGCGGGCGGTTCAGCATTTTTTGCGCGTCACAGGGCAGCGACGTCACCCTGCTTGACGTTTCTGAACAGCAGCTGCGCATCGCAAAGACGAAATGCGAACAGGCGGGCGTTGCGAATAAAATCGGCGGCTCTATCCAAGCGAGCGTCACCGACATGCGCACGATACCCGACAACAGTTTTGACACGGTTGTCTGCTACGGTGGCGTTTTGAATTATCTTCACGAGGAGGCGGAAAAAGCCATAGAAGAGCTTTGCCGCATAACCAAAAACAACGGCACTGTTTTCGCCAGCGTGAATAACCGTTTCGGTATTCTGCGTACCTGCGCCACAGAACAGCGAATGCCCTTGTGCGATTTTTGGGGCAAGCCCGAACAATGGGGCATCTATGAGGTGCTTGACACGGACAACGAAACGGCCTACCCCGGGGCGAAGCACCCGCCGCGCCACTTTTTCACGAGCGCCGAAATAAAAAACGCTGTTTGCAAAAAGCGGGCTCGCAGATATTACTTTGGCCGCCGCGCCTGCGATTGTCACGGGTCTGCGGGAAAACATGGAAATCCTCGCGCAAAACAAAACTGCCTGGCAGGTCATTGAACATATGGAAAAAGCGCAGTATCAAAACCCCGCGCTTGTGGACTGCGGCGAGTTTTTGCTTGCGCGGGCGACAGTCAAACAACAGGACAGATCTTGCTCTTTTGCGTAAACAGGCAAAAACAGAGGGCCTCCCGAGAAAGGGAGGCCCTCTGTTTCACGACAGCTTCTTTACATAAATAGATAGAAGCCTTTTAGTAATGTTCAGTATAATTTTTATGATTATTAAATCTTAATAAATGATTATTGTCTTCTTTGTGAAATAATGAGACGGATAATTCCCTCTATAAGTTTTTTTTCTTCAGGCGTGCAGATTTTAAGTATATTGTCTAAATCACTGACCATGTATGATGGCGAAGTCGTCGCTGTTCCAACAAGCAAGTCGTTTGGAGTAATTTCTAGGGCCTCACATAACTTTATAAGGGTTTCGAGGCTTGGAATTGAACGTCCGTTTTCAATATTTGATATATAATTATTTGCCAGATTCGTTTTTTCAGCAAGCTTTTCCTGTGTAAGTTTTTGTTGCTTTCTAATATTCGAGAGACGAAGTCCCAACAGTTCATAGTCGATATCCATCCTTGTCACATCCTTTGTAAAAAGAATAACAAATATAGAAAAACATAAAAACCAATTATAAGTGTAATTACACTTGACATTGTATTATTTATGGTTTAAAATATACTTGAGGTTACATTCACAAGAGAGGAGCTCTGGGTATGGCAGAAAAAGAATGCTGTAAAAACTGTTATCATTCGTACTATGACACAAGCAATAAAGGCAATTGGTATTGCAAACAAAAAAACACACACAAAGAAAGCTATGAACATTGCGGCTATTGGAAGGCAGAATAAGGCTGCGCCCAAAAGGGGGATACTTCAACTAAAAAGAAATGTCCCCCGACTTGTAACAACAAGGAGTATAGCTATGTTTAAAAAAAGACAAAGGCATCTTTCTCTGATTAAAAGAATCCCAATTACAGAAAAAGATCATAAGCGTATTACCGTTACCTGCTTCCCAAAAAATTCATATGAGGCTGACTTATACGACACTTTAAAAATAGCTGAAACCAAACGGGAAGTCGCATATTGGATAGGTCTTTCTTCTTGTAATGGGACTGATGGCGTTCCGAAAGATGAAAAAAGAGGTTTTTATTTTATCCTTATTGCTGCCAATGCCGGTAATGCTCATGCACAATATCTTATAGGTTTACATTTTTCTAATAAAACATCTCCGATTGTCAGAAAGGATACGAAAAAAGCGGCTTACTGGTTTGAAAAAGCGGCGGATCAGGAACATAAAGAAGCACAATATTATTTGGGCTGTTATTACTTGGGATATAAAAACAACTATTTATACGCGCAAAAACAAATAAATCGAATTAAAACCAGGCATTTGTGTATATAGCCAATTAACTTGAAACTGCACTGAATCTTGCGGCCTATTTTATAGCCCATTTTCAAGTTAATTGGCTGTAAAAAAGCAGGCGGTCTTTAAAAACCGTCTGCTTTTTTGTGTATCCATAATTTATTTCGCGAAGTCGCCGACCTTGAGCATAAAGTCGCCGATTTGCGCGCCGAACTCGGGTGCGCCGTCCATGATCAGCTTTGCCTGCCGTGTGTATTGCAGCATATCGCCTGTGCCGAGCAAAATCGCCAGCGCGCTGTCAAGGCTGTCAAACCGCATGGTGAAAAATGAAAGCGCGCGCTTATAGGTGCCGCGACCGGCCCGTGTTTTGCCCGCTTTCACGCGCAGGTAAGCCGAGCAGGTGGGTTCGCCGTCGACAGCCCAGGAATACACGCGGTCGGGGCTTTTGAGCGCCCAGGCGTGCACCTCCTCATCGCCGTGCTTGTTGAGCTGGCTGATACCCGAAGAAAGCAGATAAAAATAGCATTTTACGAGAAGCCGCTTTGTCTCTTCGTCCTCGGGGGCGGCCGTGGCGCCGAGTAGGCCCGACATTTTCAACAGCGCCATCAGAAAAGCGGCGAAATCTTTCGGGTGTTTTGCGATACCCTTCATTTTCGGCAGGGTCGCCGGGCTCATCTGCCCTTTAAAAAAGCCATTCATCGCTTCCACGCTCTTGAACTCCAGTTCCACAAAGGGCTTTGCATCCACCTTGTCGGCGTGAATGACCCATTCGTCGCCGTTCACCTGAAAGTGGGTGGCATATTTGCCCCCCGGCGCTTCGGGGTCGCGGGCGCTGACCTGATAGATGCAGTGCACCTTTTTGAACTTTTTTTGCAGGCTCGGCACATCGGCGACAATCACTTTCAAAAGAGGCAGGGCGGCATTCAAAAATATCTTGTTGGTCAGAATCTGTGTTTTGTCTGCCATAGAAATACTCATTCCTTTCGTTCAAAGTAAACAACCGCAGGGGAAACAAAGGCTTACACCTCGTCGTCCCAGTCGTCGTCTTCTTCGAAATCTTTACCCATAACCTCTTTCACGCCTTCAATGATGCCGTTTGCGTCAATTTTGAGAATGGACATAATGTCTTCATGCAGGCCGATCGGCGCGAACTCGTCGGGCACGCCGAGCATTTTGAACGCGCAGGCCTTGCCGGTGTCGACCACCACTTCAGAAACGGCGGAGCCAAGGCCGCCCACAACGCTGTGATCCTCAACCGTGATCAGGCGGCGGGTGTCGCTCACGGCCTTGATAATGGCCTCGCGGTCAATCGGTTTGATCGTGTGCATATCGAGCACGCGGATTTTCAGGCCCTCGCTTTCTTCAAGGAAGTTCGCCGCCTCAAGCGCCTGAAACACGCAGGAGCCGCAGGCGATGATCGTGAGGTCGGAGCCGTCGCGCAGCTGAATCGCTTTGCCGATTTCAAAATCATAATTTGTGTCTTTATAGAGCACGCGGTCAAAGCCGCGGTTCATGCGGATGTAGTAGGGGCCGGGATTCTCATAAGCAGCCATAACGGCTTTATAGGTTTCGTGGCCGTCCGCCGGAACGACAACCGTCAGGTTCGGGATCGAGCGCACAAGCGCAACGTCGCAGATGGCGTGATGGGTGGAGCCCGCCTGACCGAACGAGGTGCCGGCATGGGTCGCAATGACTTTCACATTCACGTTTTGATAGCAGATGTCTGAATGCAGCTGGTCAGCCACGCGGAAGGAGGCAAACTGCGCAAAGGTCGAAACAAAGGGCGTCAAGCCCGCCTTTGCCATGCCCGCGGCGATGCCGAACATGTTCTGCTCCGCAATGCCCACATTGAAGAAGCGCTCAGGGAACTGCTTCATGAACTCCACCATTTTTGTGGATTTTGCGAGGTCTGCGGTGAGGGCCACAACATCGGGGTGGTTTTTGCCAAGCTCAACCAGAGCTTCGCCGTATTTTTCGGATGTGGATAATTCCGTCGAGTCAACGCTCGTATAAGTCAATCCGCCTGCCATACTTATGCACCCTCCTTTTCTGCCCTTGCCACACGCTTTTTGTAGTGCTCGTCAAGCGCCTTATGGCATTTATTAAAGTTGTTTTCGTCGACCGCGCCGTAGTGCCAGACATAGTCGCCCTCCATAAAGCCGATGCCCTCGGCTTTTTTGGTGTTGGCGACGATCATTACGGGCTTTTCGGGGTGGTCATAGGCATAGTCAATTGCTTCGGCAAGCTCTTTGAAGTTGTTGCCGTCAATGTCTTTCACTTCAAAACCGAAGGCCTTCCATTTGTCAACGAATGGCTCGAGCTTCATGATGTCTTCTGTTTTGCCGTCGATCATGCAGCCGTTGCGGTCAACAAATGAAATCACGCTTGAGATGTTATAGTGCGCGATGCTCATCGCGGCCTCCCAGTTGGAGCCCTCGTGGCATTCGCCGTCGCCGAGAATGCAGAAGGTTTTGAAGTTTTTGCCCTGCACCCTTGCGGCAAGCCCAGAGCCCGCGGCCATAGAGAGGCCGTGGCCGAGCGACCCTGTTGAAAAATCGACGCCCTCAACCTTGTTGGAGTCAAGATGAATGCCCATTTTGGAATTGGTGTGGTTGAAGGTTTTGAGCTGCTCTTTGTCGTTCCAGCCGAGGTCGACAAGCACGGGCGCATAGGCGATGCCGGCGTGGCCCTTGCTGACAATCACGCGGTCGCGGTCCGCCCACTCCGGGTCCTCCAGTTTGATGTTGGCATATTTGTGATAGATGATCGTGAGCATGTCAAGCACGCTCATGCCGCCGCCGATGTGGCCGCTGCCGGCCCAGTGGACTGTGTCAAGCGTCAGCTTTCTCAGTTCATAAACCTTTTTCTCAAGAGAAAGCCATTCCTGCTTTGTGAGTGGCATACAATTCCCCCTATTCTGAATGTTAGATTTTTAAACGGCAGATGCGCGCCAAGAGGGCTTTGCCGGTTGCACCGCCCGTTTTTGCTGCTATGTGTAAAACAATCGCGGTAGATCCGCCAGGGATTCTATTTGGTAGTCGGGAACAGACTCCGCAGACCGAGGCGACTGCAGCGCACCGAAGCCCTGTTTGCACCAAACGGTCTTCATGCCGGTTTTCTTTGCCGGCTCAATGTCATTGTCCAGCCGGTCGCCCACCATAACGGCCTGCTGCGGGGCGCAGCCCGCCTGCTCCAGCGCAATTGTAAACAGCCGGACATCGGGCTTCATGATTTTGTGATCCCAAGACGAAACAACAAGCGAAAAATATTCTGCGATACCCCACGCACGCAATCTTTCTGAAAGCCCGTCCGTCTGGTTTGCGATCACCCCAAGACAAAAGGCTTCCGACAGCGTTTGCAAAACCCCGGGCGCTTCGTCATAGAGCTTTTCAAGGGCGTGCCGATAGGGCGCGGGGTGTGAAAAGCCGAATTTGCGCACAACCGTTCTGTATTGAGGCAGATAGTTTTGGGATGCCTGAACGATTTCCGCATAAATCTGTTCGGCGCTCAGGCCCAAAGCCCTCGCTTCGTCTGTTTGCGCCTGCTCGCGGCAGCGTTGCGCCCAAACGGCGGTTTCGTCAACAAGGGTGTAGCCGATATCAAAAAATATCCATTTTATATCTTCCATTATCAGCCGATTTCGGGGTGCCTTTTTTTCACGGTTTTGAACGCGTCCTCCGCGACGTCGACGGTGAACTGAATGTCTTCGTCCGAAAGGGACGCGTTGATGAAGTGGTTGTGGTGGTTGGTGATGAACACGCCGCGCTTGACGCATTCCTGCACCCAGTCCTGATGAATGAACAGCGAGTCGTCGTTCGCGATGCGCAAATAGAACAGCGCCGGTTCGCCCGAAACCACAAGGTCAAAGCCGTTGTTTGCGGCGGCGGCTTTCAGCCCGTCTGTGAGCTTGACAGCCTTTTCGCGGAACAGCTTCGGCGCGTCGAGCGCCTTGAGCTTGTTGATGCAGGCAATGCCCGCCGCAAAGGGAACCGCGCTCATCCAGTAGCTGCCGGTATAGGTCATGCCGCTGACGGTGTTTTTGAGAAAGTCCTTGCCGCACAGGGCCGAAACGTTCCAGCCGTTTGCGATGGCCTTGCAGAAGCAGATCAAATCCGCCTCGAAGCCGTAATGATGGTCGCTGCCCGCCGTGTCAAGGCGGAAGCCGCAGCGCACATCGTCGATAATCAGAATGATGCCCTTTTCGGTGCAGAGCTTTCTGATTTTTTGCCAATAGCCTTCCGCGGGAAGTTCATTGTCGATAAAGTTGCCGTGCATATAGGGTGTTGCGATATAGGCCGCGATTTCGCCCTCGTTCTCATTCACGATTTTTTCAAATGCGTCAAAGTCGTTCCAAGGCATGTAAATGTTGTTTGCCACGTCCTCAGGAAGCACGCCGGGGTAGTCCACTTTTTGCGTCCAGGGCGCGACGCCGTGATAAAAGCCCTTGGCAAATACGATTTTTTTGCGGTGTGTCGCCGCGCGGGCGGTCATGATGGCGAGGGTCGTGACGTCGCCGCCGTTTTTGGCAAAAAACGCCCAGTCCGCGGTTGCGACGGTGTCAACCATCAGCTCCGCAAGCTCCACCATTTTGACAGAAGGGGAGGTGGTGCAGTTGCCGTATTCCATCTGCTTTTTGGCGGCCGCGTCAACATCCGCGTCGCGGTAGCCGAGCACATTCGGGCCGTATGCGCACATATAGTCCACAAAACGGTTGCCGTCCAGATCCCAAAAATAGGAGCCCTCTGCGCGCTCGCTGAACAGCGGGAAGGAAGAAACGGGAATCATGCAGCCTTCGCCCGGGCCGAGATGGCCGTAGACGCCGGCGGGAATCACTTTTGTCGCGCGCTCAAACATCGCGCGGTTTTTGTCGTATTTGTATGTTTTCATGGCCATTTCACACGCTCCCTTAAGCAAGATACAGGCCTACTCTGTCGAGTATCCTGTTAATATTGTCAATAATCGAAATCATGCCGCCCATCACAATGTCGCCCTTGCCGATGCAGTCCAGCGCGTTGATCTTGCCCGCGAACAGTTTTGCCGCAAGCTCGAGCGAGCCGAACTCCATGAGAGCACGGGGGGATTCAGGCGCCTTTTTAATGGCCACAAGCCGATGGTTGCGCACGCGCAATGTGACATAAAGCTCGTCCTTAATGCCCATTTTGACATCACCGTCCATCATCTGGCTTGCGCTGAAGCGGCCGATTTCGTCCTGGTTGCCGATTTGTGCGATTGCAACGGCAACCACATTCAAGGTGAGAAGAGTGCTTTTTTTGAAAAACTCAGGGTTTTTCATGTCCTCTTCAGTCGGGCGGAGGTATTTTGTTAAAATATCCGTCAGCGGAAGAAACACTTTGAGAAGGAATTTGATTTTTGTGAAGCCTTTTGATGGCAGGGGCGTTGTTGTGCCCTCAAACAGCCCGTTGAACTTCTCGCACGAAGAGAAGGGGAGCTTCACGTCGCAGTCTTTTTTGCAGCCGTCGTCAAGGCGGCATTTGCTGTTTTTGAAGGTCAGGGTTGCGCCGGGGCCGCCCTTCACCTCAATGCCGATGCTGATCGGTTTTTTGTTCGCCAGTAATGCTTTGGCGTCATCATCGAGTTCACACAGATTCTCAAGCGCGCCGAAAATTGCATAAAGGTTGATGTAGGCCATTGTTTTTTGGTCTTTCAAAGCGTTTTCCTCCTATCTGTAACAGGGTTCTCACCTCATTGTGGGGACACGTCCCTGTAAGTTCTTGATACATTATTTTACCAAAAAAACATTGCAAAGTCAACGGAGAGTTGTAGAAAATAGACATTATGACTAGAACTGGCATATTTATTCTATAAGTGTTCAGGTGTTTCAGAAAATATTTTGACAATAGCTTGATTTTTTAAAAATATTTTTCTTGTTGTGGGATATTTCCGAATATAAACTATAAAATTTCGTTCTTTGCCGCCCTTTTTAGTGCGTGAAAGCTTGTGGATGCCGCAAAGAAAAACATTCTGAACAGGATTTTAAGCTTGCTTTTTCTTTCACTCCCTCTTATAATTTTTGTTATATGGTGAACTTACAATAGAATGCCATGATAAAGGGTGGTTTAATGACGCAGCAACTCTCGCTTGACAAAAAGCGGCTGCTTGCGTGCCTGCCGCAAATTGCGCGGCAGCATTTGCATGAGGATGTGAAAGACCTGCGCTATTTAGGCGGCGGCAGCTATGGCCGCGCCTTTCGTGCGCGGCTTGCAGGCGGCGGGCAGGTTGTTCTCAAGGCATACCGCGTGCCGGGCATGCATGAAAAAGAGGCGTTTCAGCTCAAGCTGCTGGCAGAGCACACCCGCGTGAGCATGCCCCGGGTGCTGTTTTTGCACACGGATGAATCCACCGCGGTGCTGGGCATGAGCCTGATCGCGGGCAAAAATGTGCTGAACCCGCTGTTTTTGCTCAAAAACAAAAGTCTGCGCGCTGCTTTTGCCAAAGATGTTGTGGATGGAGTTTTGGATCTGCACAGTGTGCGGGGTGAACAGTATGGTGATGCGCAGCAGCCTTCTCACACCCGCTGGCTGGAATATTACAGGGAAAACAAGGTGGAAGAGGCGCTCACGGGTTTGAAGAGGCTTGTGGGGGAAGGGCGGTTCAACTCAAAGCAGTACGACACCATCCAAAGGGGGACAGAATGCTTTGACCGCTTTGCCGAAGAGCCGGAACACCCCGTGCTGATCCACGGCGACCTGAACATCATGAACATTATGGCGGACCCGAGAACCTTTCGGCTCACGGGGTTTATTGACCCCTGCGATACCATGTGGGCGGACAGGGAGTATGATTTGTTTCAGCTGCAAAACATGTGGGGCAACCGCTTCGGGCTTTATGAGCGCTATCGGTCAAACTGTACGCTCTCGCCCCATTGCGATTTGAAAATCGCGTATTACGGCGCGGTGAACGAGGGCTTGGCCTATTTGCATTCGGGTATGAAGTTTGAGCCGTGGCATCGCCTTTGGGACAGCCGCCTGCGGGCACAAATCGCCCGATACTCAATATGAATAAATTGCAAACTCCCTGCTTTCACAAAACCGAAAGCAGGGAGTTTTTTGTTATGGATTTACGCCCACCACATCTCGGCGGTGCCCTCTTTGAGGATCAGGCTCTGCAGCAGCGCCACGGCCTTTGAAAGGCCCTCGTTCTGGCTCATGAGGGAATCCTCATGCTCGATCGAAATCGCATAGTCATAGCCCACCATGCGCAGGTTGCTGACAATATCTTTCCAATAGAGCGCGTCATGGCCGTAGCCCACGGTGCGGAACACCCAGGAGCGGTTGAGTTCATCGCCGTAGGGCTTGACGTCCAGCACGCCGTTGACGGCGGTGTTATAGGCGTCGATTTTTGTGTCTTTCGCGTGGAAGTGGAAAATTGCGTCGCCCAGCTTGCGGATGGCGGCGACCGGGTCGATGCCCTGCCACACAAGGTGGCTGGGGTCAAAGTTCGCGCCGATTTCGGGGCCGACTGCCTCGCGCAGTCTGAGGAGGGAATCGGTGTTATACACGCAGAAGCCCGGGTGCAGCTCAAGCGCGATTTTGTTCACGCCGTGCTCTTTTGCGAAGGCCACAAGGTTTTTCCAATAAGGGATCAGCACGGTGTTCCATTGATAGTCGAGAATTTCAAGATAGTCGGGCGGCCACGCGCAGGTGACCCAGTTGGGGAACTTCGCGCCCTCATAGTCGCCGGGGCAGCCCGAGAAGGTGTTGATTTGCGAAAGGCCGAGCTTCTCCGCCAGCAAAATGCCTTTGCGGATGGATTCGTCGCCCTTTGCGGCAATTTCTTTATTCGGATGAACGGGGTTGCTGTGGCAGCTCAACGCGCTGATTGTGACGTTGTATTTCGCAATCAATGCCTTGAATTCTGCAAGCTTCTGCTCGTCATTCAGCAAAACATCAGGGTCCGCATGGGCGTTGCCGGGGTAGCCGCCGCAGCCGATTTCCACCATTTCAATGCCGAGAGATGTAAAATATTTTAATGCTTCTTCAAGAGAGAGATTGCTCAGAAGCGTTGTGAATACGCCGAGTTTCATACTGGTATCATCCTTTCCACTGTTTATGCGTTTGCTTTCAGATAAACCATGCTGCGGGCGATGTCCTCAAGGCCCGTGGGTTGCGGGTCGTCGTTTTCAAGCACCATGAAATCAAGGCCGATGTCTTTCGCGCCTTTGATGACCGCCGCGAGGTCGCAGTTGCCCTCGCCGAGCGCCTTCGGCTTGCCGTCAATGCCGTCTTTGATATGAACGGCGACGATGCGGTCTTTGTTTTCTGTGAGGAACTGATAATTGTCCATGCCCGCGTGGAAGCTCCAATAGGTGTCAACCTGCAAATAGCAGGCCTCTTTGAGGCGGTCGATGATCATCCTGCCGCCGGAGGTGTCGTCCTCCGTTGTGAGGAATTCGCGGCCGTGGTTGTGGAAATAGACCTTCATGCCCTCTTTCTCAGCCACTTCGTTGGCGTGGCCGAGAATCTGCATGACTTCGGCAAGACTCTCTTCGTCAGAGGTGTGCGCGCCGCCGATGCCGATTTGTTTGCAGCCGAGCACCTTGTGGAAGCGGATGG
This sequence comes from Oscillospiraceae bacterium, assembly GCA_031270605.1. GTDB lineage: Bacteria > Bacillota > Clostridia > Oscillospirales > Acutalibacteraceae > JAISXG01. Next base: position 36,369 of record JAISXG010000005.1, read on the forward strand.
TTTCGGCAAGCTGGGGTTCGTCATAGTTCTGCAGCCCCGTGTGGGTGCCCACGCACACAAGCCCGAGCTCGTCAAGGCGCGCCTTGAGAGTTTCGGCGTCAAGGCCGAAATAGCCTGCGAACTCCACGCCGTCGAAGCCGATTTCCTTGACTTTTCCGAGGATTTCAAGCATGTCCTCGCCTGTTTGGATGTGATGCCTTAAAGAATACATTTGAACAGCAAATTTCATAGGGTTTGGGGCGCCGCGTCTGAAAACAACACGCGCGCCCGCGTCACCGCCTTCCTGTCTGTTTTTAGTTTGAAGCGTGCCGGCAGGTTTCAAAAAACGGTGCCGGCACGCCTCATCTTTTTAGTTTTCGGAATAGATCATGGGGGAGATGTAGTCGATGGTGTATTTGACGCCCCATTCGCCCAAATCGCCGCGCCATGTGCTGGAATGCGGCTCAATGCTGAGCATGCCGGCATATTTGTGCTTGTAAAGCAGGCCCATGATTGCACGCCAATCCACCATGTCAAGCCCCGCCGGCGGGTCGTCGAGATGGTCGCCGTTAAAGTTGAGGGTGCCCTTGATGTGGAAGTGATAAATGCGGCTGCCCCATTCGGCGATCTCTTCCAGATATTTGCCGCTGCCGGTGTTGATGCAGTGGGACGGGTCAAATTTAATGCCAAGCTCGGGCAGACGCTTGTGAACCAGCTCCCAAGCCTTCGGCTCGCGCACAAAGTTGTTCCAGTGGCAGTTATAGGTGGCGATTTTCACGCCGCGCTCCTTGCCGTATGCAATGACTTTCTCCAAAAATGCGACCGCGTTGTTGCAGTTTTCGAGATAGCTCTGGTTTTCAAGATAGTTGACGCCCGTCACAAAAACCGGTGTGCCGAGCTTTTGGCACACGTCGAGGATCATATAGGTGCCCTGCAGCTCTTCTTCAATCATGTTGCCGTCTTCGTCAAACTTATCTGTGCCCCAGCGGCCGATGGACATGACCTGAACGCCGTATTGCGCGATCAAGTCTTTGATTTTATCGGCTTCTTCCACCAGATCCTCGGGGTCGTTGCCCACGTTATAAGTAAATTCCACAGCCTTCAGGCCAAAGGACGCCACTCTCTGAAAGCACTCCTCGCCCCAGCCTTCGATCATTCCCAATGTCATTGGCATATGTGTCACTCCTTTTATAAAAATTTAATCTAAATCTGTAAGATTATAAAAAAGGAACAGCGGCGCCGGTCTGCGTGCGGCGCTGTTCCCGCCTGTTGCGCAATTAATCAAAGAAAACGGGCTGGCCTGTTTTCGCCGACGTGTAAATCGCCTCAAGAATCTGCGTGACGCACAGTGCCTGTTCGGGAAGCACGCAGGGGTCTGTGTCGTTCAAAACGGCGTGAATCCATTTTGCCGCGTCAAGGTCGGAGGGCTTCTGGCTCACGCCTTCATAAAAAGCCACGCCGCCATGTTTGAGGTCGGGCTTTTCAATGACCTGACGGCCGTGCTTGACATAGTTCACGCGCACGCCGTCCAGCGTGTCGATGCCGCCGTTGACGCCCGCGAGCGCAAACTCCGCTTCGTGCGGGTCGGCAAGGTTGATGGCCCAGCTTGTGTCAAGAGAAACGACAGCGCCGTTTTTCATGACTATGTAGCCGAACGCGGAGTCCTCAACCGTGAATTCCTTCGGGTCCCAGTCGCCCCACGCGTTTGCGGTTTGCGTTTGGTCGCCGAGTTTTTTGAAGGTGTTGCCCACGACCATTTTCGGCTCGTAGTTGTTCATCATCCACAGCGTGAGGTCAAGGGCATGGGTGCCGATGTCGATCAGCGGGCCGCCGCCCTGCTCATATTCGTTGAGGAACACGCCCCATGTGGGCACGGCCCTGCGGCGAATGGCATAGGCGCGGGCAAAATAAATATCGCCCAGCACGCCGCTTTCGCAGACGGCTTTGGAATACAGCGCCTCGCCCGTCTGGCGGTTTTGATAGCCGATGGTGAGCTTTTTGCCGGTTCTTTTTGAAGCGTCGAGCATCGCCTTGGCTTCTTCATATGTTTTTGCCATGGGTTTCTCGCACATAACGTGCTTGCCGGCCTCAAGGGAGTCAATGGTGATAAAGCTGTGAGAACGGTTGGGTGTGCAGACATGCACAACGTCAATGCTTTCGTCCTTCAGCAGTTCTTTGTAGTCTGTATAAACCTTTGCGTCGTCTGTGCCGAACCTGTCGGCGGCCTTGACTGCGCGCTCTTCGACGATGTCACAAAAAGCGACGAGCTCGACTTCTTTCAGCGTTGAAAGGGCGGGCATGTGCTTGCCGTTGGCGATGCCGCCGCAGCCGATAATGCCGATTTTTAATTTTTTGTCCATATTTGTTTCCTCCTATGATGATGAGCCAAAATCTTTTGCAACCCGCATATGAAGCGGATCCCGGTTGCAAAAACGCAGGAAAGAGCCTGCCCGCACAACCTTTTGCACCGGCTGCAAAACTCCCATCCATCATTATAAAACATTGAAGCGATAATACAAGCAAAACAAATAAAAAAGAGCCGTAAAATTTAAACGGCTCTTTTTAGCTAAAGTGCACAATTTATACCAAAGCTACAATAAATTCAAGAGTTTTCCACTGCGAAACGGCAAAGTTTCTTGCACGCAGCACGACCCGGCCCTCATAAACCTCGACAATATAGCCGATGCCCGCGCTCTCACCCTCATGGAACGCCGGCAGGTCAACAAAAAACACGTTGCCCACCTGCGTCACGCCGGAACTGTCATAGGGCGCGTGCAGGTGCCCCGAGAAGAAAAAGACATTGTTATACCGCTGCAAAATCGCCATGATTTCATCTGACTGTTCGCCCGCGGAGCCGCCGTCCGGCCAGCGGGTGTCCACATTGTTGGTGCCCTTGAGGGGGTTGTGGTTCATCACAAACACGGGCTTGCCGGGCGCGTTTTGCGCGGCAAGCGTGAGCATGTAGTCAAGCCAGTCAAGCTGCGCCTGGCTGAAGGTCTGCTCTGTTCCCGCAATGCTTTCAGAGCCGAGCACAAGGAAATAATAGCCGTCTATCACAGTCGCATAATAGACCTTGTCAATGTCCCTTCCCGTGAGCTTGTTGAGATTTGAGGTGAAGCGGCTTTGCGCTTTGGTGTAATCGTTTTCTTTAATGCAGATGTCATGATTGCCCGCCGCGAGCAGCAGATTGTTTGTTTTGAATTCGGAGCCGAGCACCGAATTGAGAAAAAAGTATTCTATGTTCTGGCCGTTCATCGTCAGGTCGCCCGCGATCAGCAGCGCGTCGGGCTGCACGGCGGCGGCCTCCATATCGCGCAGGCCGCGAATGAGCTGCCGCGCCTGTTTTTGGTTGTTTCCCTGCAGGTGCGTGTCTGAAATCGCGGCAAAGCTCAGCCGCAGATTTTCGCTGTCGCCGACTTCATAGGGGCGGATGGGCGCGGGTGACGAAAAGAACATCAGAACCGCAAGAAAAAAGACGGCAAGCTTTGTTAAGATTGTTGTCACAGGAACCCCTCCTTCTTATAGGTCATGCCGCAGAACCGCAAGCTGTGAAAACGCGCTCTAATACAGCGGGTATTTTTCACACATTTCGGTTACCTGCGCGCGGATATAATCCGCTTTGTTTTCGAAATCTGTCGCGGCAAGCACGATGCACTCCGCGATTTTGTCCATCTCAACGGGAGTGAAGCCGCGTGTGGTGCTCGCCGGAGTGCCCAGACGGATGCCGCTTGTGACAAACGGCTTTTCAGGGTCGTTGGGAATCGCGTTTTTGTTGACGGTGATATACACTTCGTCAAGCCTGTGCTCAAGCTCCTTGCCCGTGATGCCCAGAGAGCGCAGGTCGACAAGCATCAAATGATTGTCAGACCCTCCTGAAACAAGGTTCACGCCGTGGCTTGTCAAGCCCTTTGCGAGTGCCCGGCAGTTTTCGACCACGCGCTTTTGATATTCCTTGAATTCGGGCTTCAGCGCTTCGCCGAAGCAAACGGCTTTGGATGCGATCACATGCATCAGCGGGCCGCCCTGCGTGCCGGGGAACACCGCTTTGTTGACCGCGGGGCCGAACTCCTCTTTGCACAAAATCATGCCGCCGCGGGGGCCGCGCAGGGTTTTGTGGGTGGTGGTCGTCACAATGTCCGCATGCGGCACGGGGGAGGGATGCAGCCCCGCCGCCACAAGGCCGGCAATGTGCGCCATGTCCACCATAAACAGGGCGTTCACCTGTTTTGCAATTTGCGCGATGCGCTCAAAATCAATGATTCTCGGGTAAGCCGAAGCGCCCGCGACGATCATTTTGGGCCGCACTTCTTTTGCCTGGGCTTCGAGTGCGTCATAATCAATAAAGCCGTCGTCGTTGATGCCGTAAGAAACAAAATTATAATATTTGCCTGACATGTTCACGGGCGAGCCGTGTGTCAGGTGGCCGCCGTGGGCGAGGCTCATGCCCAGCACGGTGTCGCCGGGGTTCAAAAAGGCAAAATACACCGCAAGGTTTGCCTGCGCGCCCGAGTGAGGCTGCACGTTCACGAACTCCGCGCCGAACAGCTCTTTTGCGCGCGCGATCGCGATATCCTCCGCGATGTCAACGCATTCGCAGCCGCCGTAATAGCGTTTGCCCGAATAGCCCTCGGCATATTTATTCGTTAAAACGCTGGCCATGGCCGCCATCACGGCGGGGGACACAACGTTTTCAGACGCAATCAATTCGATGTTGCGCTTCTGGCGCTTGTGTTCTTTTTCGACTGCCGCCGCAACCTCCGGGTCAATGTCCTTTAAGAACGCGGCGGCGTTAAAAAAGTCTTCATACATAACAGTTCTTCCTTCCCGCGCCCGTGGGGCTGACTGCCCGGACGCCCTCCGCTCTTTTGGCGGAACAATAGTTTTTTGGGGGAAGTCCCCCGGGGCAGTTGCGCCCTCTTTTTCACGCACATGAAAAACCGCCGAAGACTGCTTTAAGCACACAGCTTTTGCCGTGCGCCGCAGGTCAAAAAAGGCTCGCATGCGGTGAAATGATTCTCACCCAGCATATCAGGAAGTTTGCGAGGCAGCATGCCTGCACTGTAAACTACAAAAGCATGCTTTCAATTAGGCATAAATACCTATAATAGTATTATGACATACCGCAGCGGGCCGTGTCAAGAGATTTATAACAAACCGTGTATAATTTATTACTTGTTTATTACTTGTTCGGGAGAACAATCAACGCAAATTGAGCCATGCGGTTTTGTCGCATGGCTCAATTTGCGTTTCGTTTCCTGCACATACTATTATGTTTTTGTGATAAATGAGTTAAAGAGCAGCATCAAGATGACTCCAGCCGTGCCCAGCACGCCGCTGAGCGTCAATGAAAACGCGTTGACGTTAATGTGAATATTGATAAAGCTCCCGAGTATATTCACGGCAAAGAGCGCCGCGATTCCCTGCAGCGCGGTCAAAAAAACGCACAACAGAAAGCGCTTGCTTCTGTAGGCCGAAACCAGAACACAGATGCCCGCAATGCCCAGACACGCATAAAACAAAACCAATCCCATAGTCCTTCTGCCTTTCCGCTTTGAGTGAAGCTGTCCTTTTGCCATAATAATTCTTATGAAAAAAAGCGGACAAATATTCATCAGAAACCGACCCCCGCAAAATTTCTCCGCGGTCTGCTGGACATCGTTTATTCTCGCGCATGTGTGAATATACTTTTAGTGTTTCGTCTTTTGCGCGGCACTTTTGTTTATTTTTTGTGCAGCGGGCAAAGATATAGTCAAAGCGTGAAGCAGACAGTTTTGCTTTTGCGCGGCAGAGAGGATGGTCCTGACAATGAAAAAACACTCCAATACCTATGAGCAATATTGCTGTGTGCTCAACAAAAATGTGATTATGGAGGAAATTGTGTATCACAACGGCCAAAAGGCGCTTCGGTGCACCAATGCCGTGGCCTGCGGCGCCACAGGCGGCTGCCGTAACCGCATTATCAAAAAAGCGATTGTTGATATTGAAAAAACAGACACCTGCCTGAATGCGCCGGTGTGAAGCGACGGGGCACGACTCTTTTGAGGCTTGTGAACAAAGTCCTTTGAAGACTGCGGATAAAGTGAATTGACAGGGCGGGTGAATTCGCCTATAATCTAAGGGAATGCCCATGGGCGCATGCGGCAGTTCCCTTTTTGCTTTGCCCGGCCCGATTATTCCGTGCCGGACGAAGTAAAACATCCCGGATTTTGCGAGAGGATGACAACAGCAATGAAACCCTTAAAACTCAAACCCGCTTTAAAAGAAATCATCTGGGGCGGGCAAAAATTGAAACAGCTGTATCATAACGATGCAATGGATAATATTGCCGAAGCGTGGGTGCTCTCTTGCCACAAGGACGGGCAGAGCGTGGTGGACGGCGGCGAATTTGACGGCCGCCCGCTGGGCGAGGCGCTCGTAAACGCGGGGGCGGAGGCGCTTGGCACACATTGGGAAGAGAACGGCGGGTTCCCGATCCTGATCAAGCTCATCGATGCGAAGGAACGCCTTTCCGTTCAGGTGCACCCGGATGATGACTATGCCCGTGAGCACGAAAACGACAGCGGAAAAACAGAGGCGTGGTATCTTCTTGACTGCGATGCGGGCGCCGAGCTGATTTTTGGCTTTCGCGAGCGGCTTTCAAAAGAGGCGCTGCGAAAAGAGATTGCGGCGGGCACGCTGCTGCCCCATGTGAACGCCGTGAGCGTGAAGGCGGGCGACGTGGCGTTCATCCCCGCGGGCACGCTGCATGCCATCGGCGGCGGCATTCTGCTTGCCGAGGTGCAGCAAAGCTCCAACACGACTTACCGCGTGTTTGACTACAACCGCAAGGACAAAACCGGCAACACGCGCGAGCTGCATGTGGAAAAGGCGCTGGATGTGCTGAACACAGAGCCTATCCATGCGGATTTTTCGCCGCTGGGGCAAAGAGAAGCACATACGGGCTATGCCAAAACCCTGCTCGCACAGTGCGACTATTTTTCAATGACCTTGCTTGAAATTACAAATACATATGAATCGGTCGCGGACGAAACCTCCTTTGTGTCCCTGCTGGCGCTCTCGGGAGGGGGGGCGCTCACGGCGGCGGGCGAAGCCCTGCCGCTTTACACGGGCGACAGTATTTTTATTCCCGCAGGCACGGGAGCCTTTTCCCTGCAAGGAGCTTTGCAGGTGCTGGAAACAAGGATCTGATTTGGTTTTTGCCGCGATAGTTGAGGATAAACAATGGCAGTATTAAACGTGAACAACTTAAAAATGGCGTTTGTGGAGCACCTTCTGTTTGCAAACGCCTCTTTTGAAATCGGCGACACGGACAAGGTGGGGTTAATCGGCGCGAACGGCGCGGGCAAGACCACGCTGTTTAAACTGATTATGGGCGAGCTTTCTCCAACCGAGGGGGGAGTGTTTCTCTCGCGGGACGCGCATATCGGTTTTGTGGAGCAGCACACCTGCTCTGACGCTTCCGTCACGGCCTATGAAGAGATCCTGAAAGTGTTTTCACCACTCATAGAGATGGAGAAGGAGCTGGAAAACCTGCCCGGGCAAATCCATCTTGCCTCGGGCGACGCGCGTGAGCTGCTGATTCACCGGCAGTCCGCGCTGCTGGATGAATTTCAGCGCAAAGACGGTTTGACGTTTCGCGCCCGCGCGCGCTCCATGCTTTTGGGGCTCGGGTTTTCTGAGCAGGAAATCACGCTTTCGGTGGGTGCTTTGAGCGGCGGGCAAAAAACAAAAATCAGCCTTGGCAAGCTGCTGCTTTCAGATGCGAACTTCGTTTTGCTCGACGAGCCGACGAACCACCTTGACATCAAAAGCGTGGAGTGGCTTGAAGACTTCCTTTCAAAATACACGGGCGCGGCCATCGTCATTTCTCATGACCGCTATTTTCTTGACCGTATCACCAATAAAACGATGCAGATCACGAATAAAAAGTTTTATGTCACCAAGGGGAATTACTCCACCTTTATACGCATCCGCGAGGAGCAAAAGCTCTATGAAGCGCGGGAATATGAAAAGGCTACCAAGGAGATCAAGCGCATTGAGGGCATTATCGAGCAGCAAAAGCAGTTCGGCCGCGAGCGCAACTTCATCACCATTGCCAGCAAGCAAAAGCAAATTGGCCGCATTGCGGAAACCCTCGTCCCGCCGGACAGGGACGAAAAGCAGATCCGTGTTCGTTTTGACATCAAGGTGCAGAGCGGCAACGAGGTGGTTTTTGCCGAAAACCTCTGCAAATCCTTTGACGGCAAGACGCTGTTTTCGGGGGTGAACCTTGATATCCGCCGGGGCGAAAAGGTGTTTTTGATCGGCCCGAACGGCTGCGGCAAAACCACGCTTTTGAAGGTGCTCATGCGCAGAATGGTGCAGGACAGCGGGTTGTGCCGTTTTGGCGTGAATGTGCGCCCGGGCTATTTTGAGCAGAGCCACGGCGGCATTCTTTCTGAAAAAACCGTCATAGACGAGATGCTTGACTGCGCCCCCGCTTACACGGTTGCGGAACTGCGCAACATGCTTGCCGCCTTTTTGTTTCGCGGCGAAGAGATTTATAAAAAGATGAACGAACTCAGCGGCGGCGAACGCGCGCGGGTGGCCCTTTTGGAGATTATGCTCAAAGACTCAAACCTTTTGCTTTTGGACGAGCCTACGAACCATCTGGACATCGCCTCGCGCGAGGTGCTGGAAGAAGCGCTTGAGGAATATGAGGGCACGATCCTCTGCGTGTCGCACGACCGCTACTTGATCAACCGCCTTGCTTCAAAAATCATTGCGTTTACCCCCGATGGCGTGGTGCCCTATGAGGGGAATTATGATGAGTATCTTGCCTCTCTCGCCGCGTTTTCAGACCGGCAAAGCACGGGGGAGAAAAAAGAAAAGGGCGGCAGCGAATATAAACAGCGCAAGGAGCAGGAAAAAGAGGAACGCCGCAGGCTGTCGCGGATTGCGAAAATTGAAGCTGAAATTGCGGAGATTGACAAGAAAAAGGTGGCGCTGGAAAGTATGCTGATGAACGGGGCCAACGCCGCCGACCATGAAATGATTCTGGAGTTATCAAACGCGCTGGAAGAGCTTTCTCACAGCCAGGACGCGCTTTATGAGGAATGGGCGGATTTGGAAACGGCGGGCGGTGAATAGGCGGGAGTCTTTTTTAATGAACAGCGGCCGGAAATGTTACTGAAAGATAATTTCTGACTGTTTGCTTTCATTTTGCCTGATCCCCAATTTTATAGCAGAAAATGAGAAGAAATATTTTGTAAAAGATGATATTTTGTCTTTGCAATATGCTTGAAGGGGGCTGGACTGGTGAAGCCGACTGCTGCGATTCTTGCTGCGATACGCTATATTGATGCACATCAGAATGAAGAGATTACATGTGATTCTCTTGCGGGGCAATTTCATTACTCACCGTTTCATTTTAACAGGTTGTTCTGTGCTGTCAGCAGTTTGACTGTGGCGGAGTTTGTGAGAAAGCGCCGGCTTGAGTTTGCCGCGGTCTTGCTTTTGGCAACAGAAAAGACGGTGACAGAAATCTGTTTTGACTGCGGTTTCGGCAGCCTGCAAACGTTTCATCGGGCGTTTAAAAACGCTTTTGGTCATTCACCCAAACGGTTTCGAAAAAAAGGATTTTTGCCCAAAATCAAAACACCTGACGAAATGATTGCGGATTATTTTTGGAGAGTTGAGGGAGGAATCACAATGAAACCAACATTTGTGTACAGAAATAGCTTTAAAATCGTCGGAATCGAGGTTTTTACCGGTGACGGCGGAGATGTGATCAAAAAGGCATGGAAAGAGATGCTGGACAGATACACACAGGTAAGCGAAGTTGTTATGCCGGAAAGACTGTATGGCTATGAGGATTATGCGCGCAACCTTGATAACCCGCGGGTGTTTCATTATACGGCGGGAATAGAGGTTTCTGATTTTTGCAACATTCCGAAGGGTATGGTGCAAATTTCTGTGCCTGAAAGCGAATATGCGGTGTTTACGGTGAAGGGCAATAACAGCAACGGTGAAATCGGCAAAACATTTCGGTATATTTATGACATCTGGTTTCCTCACTCAGAATATGAATATCCTGACGGAATGTTTTTCGACTTTGAATATTATGACGAGCGTTGGAATTCAGAAGACGCAACGAATTCAGAAGTTGATATTTATATTCCTGTAAAAAAGTGAAGTAGAAGCGTTTTGCAGATGCAGAGGTAATACGGCAGAAAGATGCGGTTTAAAAAAATGGCCGCATCTTTCTGCCGTTCTGCAATGTAAATATTTTAACCCAGAATTTTTTTAAGATCCGCTTCGGGTGTGCTGATGGGGGTAAGATTGAAATTCTCAACGAGGAAGTTGAGGATATTCGGGGAAATAAACGCGGGCAGGCTAGGCCCGATGAGAATGTTTTTGATGCCCAGCGAGAGCAGCGTCAACAGGATCGCGACGGCTTTCTGCTCATACCACGAAAGCACGAGCGTAAGCGGCAGGTCGTTTACGCCGCATGCGAACGCTTCCGCAAGGGCAATCGCCACTTTAATGGCGGAATAAGCGTCGTTGCACTGGCCCATGTCCATGATGCGCGGCAAACCGCCGATGGAGCCGATGTCGAGGTCGTTAAAGCGGTATTTGCCGCAGGCGAGGGTCAGAATCACGGTGTCGGCGGGGGACTGTTTGACAAACTCGGTGTAATAGTTGCGCCCGGGCTTCGCGCCGTCGCAGCCGCCCACGAGGAAAAAGTGTTTGATTGCGCCGGCCTTGACCGCGTCAATGACCGTATCCGCAACCGAAAGCACCGTGCCGTGCGAGAAGCCGGTTGTGACGGTCGTACCGCCGTTGATGCCCGTCATCGCGTGATTCTCGGGGTATCCTCCCAATGCAAGCGCCTTTTCAATGACGGGTGTGAAATCCTTGTCTTCATCAATATGCACCATTTCGGGATATGCTACCACAGCGGTGGTGAAAATGCGGTCGCGGTAATTTTCTTTCGGAGGCATCAGGCAGTTTGTGGTGAACAGAACGGGGGCGGGAATGTCGATAAATTCTTTTTGCTGGCTCTGCCATGCCGTGCCGAAATTGCCCTTGAGGTGGGGGTATGCTTTCAGTTTCGGATAGGCATGGGCGGGCAGCATCTCGCCGTGGGTATAAATGTTAATATTTTTATCCTTGGTCTGTTCAAGGAGCTGCTTGAGGTCGTGCAGGTCGTGGCCGCTGATGACGATAAACGGGCCTTTTTCAATCGTGAGCGGAACGGTGGTGGGCACGGGCGTGCCGTAGGTTTCGGTGTTTGCGCGGTCAAGCAGCTCCATGCATTTGAGGTTTGCCTGCCCCGTTTCCATCACGACGGGCAGCAATTCGTCCATGCCCGTGTTGCTGCCGACAGTCAGCAGCGCCTTATAGAAAAAGTCTGAGACCTCGCGGGACTGATAGCCGAGCACATAAGCGTGGTACGCATACGCCGCCATGCCGCGGATGCCGAACAAAATCAGCGCTTTGAGCGAGCGGATGTCTTCATCTTCATCCCACACGGTTTTTACGTCAAAGGCTTTCGGCCCGCAGCCCGCGCAGCCGCCGCAGCGGGGATTGATGTTGCTTTTTACATGCTCAATTTCATCAATCAGGTCTTGAATGGAGTCGTCGTCAAAGCTGACGTTGGTGACGGTGGTGAACAGGCCCTCCATCACAAGGCGGTCGGTTTCAGATGTCGCCTGTGTTTCATGCACGGACTGCGCAAGGCCGATGAGGGCGGTTGTCAATGCGTCCTGCCTGTGAGCGGTGTGGTCGGGCTTGCCGCAAACGCCCGCTTTGCCCGTGCACCCTTTTCCTCCTGCTGTTTGCTCGCATTGAAAACAAAACATGTTGGTTGACATAATACTCTTCTTCCTTTCTGTGAGGGTGAAAGTTTGCTTGCAAACCGCATCCTCAAAAATCATTTATTGTTCTAGAATTCGCCCGTCTGTGGATATGGTGACAACCTGCCACGGAATCATTTTGCCGCAGTTTTGCAGCGCGCGGACGGCTGCGTCCGAAAGCCCGCCGCAGCAGGGAACCTCCATGCGCGCCACGGTGACGCTTTTGATTGGGTTTTCTTTTAAAATCGCGGTGAGCTTTTCACTGTAATCGCCGGCGTCCAGCTTCGGGCAGCCGATGAGGGTTATTTTGTTGCGCATGAATTCGCTGTGGAAGTTGCCGTATGCGAACGCCGTGCAGTCAGCCGCAACCAGAAGATGTGCATTGCGGAAATAGGGCGCGTTCGGCGGCACGAGCTTGATTTGCACAGGCCATTGGTTGAGCATGCTTTCGGGGGCATCGGCAGAAACGCTTGATGCAACCGCGGGGGTCACATGGACAGCGGGGGCGTGCTTGCGTTCAATGGATTTTGCGTTGGTGCCCGGGCAGCCGCAGGGCAAGGGTGTATTGGCGATCTTTTCCGCCATACCGCGCTGCACCGCTTCTTCGTCGTAGGCGGCGGCTTCGCGCTCTTCAAAGGTGATCGCTCCCGTGGGGCAGACCGGCAGGCAGTCGCCGAGGCCGTCGCAGTAGTCGTCGCGCAGCAGCTTTGCCTTTCCGTTCACCATGCCGATGGCTCCTTCGTGGCAGGCGTCGGCGCACAGGCCACATCCGTTGCACAGGTCTTCATTTATTTTTATGATTTTTCGTTTCATAACACTCTGTCCTTTCTGTTTTTCGACGCAGTTTATGCGGCGGATTGTTGCTTGAGGTTACAGGCACATTGTACAACAGTTAAAATCACAAATCGGTTGTTATAACAACGCAATGAAAAAAATTCAAAAAATTAAAATGCCGCACAAAGGAAAATCCTCGGTGCGGCTGTGCAAATTTTTTTAAATAAAAGATATATTACTATAAGTGTTCAGCAGTATTTCTCCGCCAACTGATATCTGCGGACGTTGAGCATCTTGAAAACAGGAATCATGAAAGCGTAAAATAAGCTTTTTGTTAAACTGCCGCACCAGCACCGTTCTGCCGTTTTCATTGATATACCGTTCTGAGAGCCACGTGCTGTGTTCGTTTTTTTGAAAAGAAACATAGCAGGAGGTTTTATAGGTCTTATCCCCGATTTTCACATTGTAACAGCCCGTCAGGCCATGGGCTTCGTCCTGCTCACAGGCATATCCCCCGTCTGTAATGAAGATTTTTGTTGTGGGCTGATAATGTGTGTCGATGCCGCTGTTGTGACCGCCGGTTTCCCATTTTTTGTTAAAGCCTTCGTCCAGAAATGTGGTTTGTGTTTTGATGCCGGTCTTAAAAATTCTCGAAAAGCTGTCTTGATAATCGGCGGGGTTGGGTTTTTCGCTCTCACCCCAGACATAGTGGGTTTCAGAAAGCCAACGCACGCGGTCATCCTGTTTCTGGCACACCAGCCACCGTTTCACCTCTTTGTCATGGTCACCGCGAACCCATTGACGGACTGCAAGCGCAACCCCCTCGATGCCATGTACGGATGCTCGCCCCTCGGCCTCAACATGAACTTCTTCGCTGAGCCGGCCGCTGCTCGCCTCATATGCGCCCCAACGCAAATCTTCATCTAACGCGGGCACAAAGCACCACGCTCCCAATTCCTTGCAAATAATCGGCTTGACGGGTTCCTCGACCTTGGTGATGTGAAATTCCGGCAGGATTTTCGGCATTGCTTTCATAAGATATGCTCCTTTCGTTTGTGAGGTTTGGGGATAAACTTTTTTGAAATTCTGTTTTGCGGCGTGCAGCCTGCTTTTGACCGTTCCCACGGGAACGCCCAAAATGCCGGCAAGCTCTCGCTGGTTATAGCCGTGAAAATAAAACAGTTTAATCAGCTTTCGATCTTTTTCGCAAAGAGTTTCCAATGCTTCTCTGACGGTTTCTGTTTCGCTTTCAAAAAAGGCAGAGCCCGAAAAAGCAAAGGCATATATCTCTTCGCTGTTTTCTGTGGGCTGCTTCATCTTTTTGCGGTAATAATCATGAAGCTTGTGCCGTGCAACAGAAAGAATCCATGCTTTGAAGGATGCTTCCTCTTTTAAAGTATGAAAGCTCTGAATGGCGGCCAAAAAGGTTTCTTGAATCACATCCTGCGCATCCGAACGGTTGCTGATTTTATAATACAGCAGTCGTTCAACGCATTCGCTATATACTGCAAGCAGCCCCTCAAATCGTTCTTGCTGTGTCAAAATATCCCCTCCTTTCACAAGAATAGTCGCAGAAATGCCCGCAAAGGTTCATACTTTTATAAAACATAAAACCCCGGTTTGAAGCCGGGATTTTATGTGAAAATAATATGATAAAATGAAAAGCTTAATATGTCCCGGACAAATCCGCGGCCTTTGCGGGCGCGGCTGCCGCTTTTTCTTTTGAGCCCGCAATTTTTTTGTTCAGCTCAGAAAGGAACAGCTCCTCGTCAAGCGGCAGGGTGACTGCCCTGTCAAGCCATGAGGAAAGGTGCGCCGCGTTTGAAATCGTCAGGCCGTTAATACCCTCCTCGCCGTTTGCCACAAGCGTCTCGCCGCGCAGAATGTGCGCCGCGAACGCGTTCAGAACGCCCACATGCTGCGGGTTTTCGCCCTCATAGTCAACCTCCGCAAACTTGCCTTTGGCCTTGCCGAAGCCGTTGGGGGAGGTGGCGCAGAAGGTGGAGGTTTTTTCGTCAAGCTCATAAATTTGCAGGTTATCGTCCTCGCACACGATTTTTGCGCCGTCCAGCGTGATTTCAAGGCGGTTGGTGCCGGGGCAGTCGCCCGTCGTCGTCACAAACACGCCCGTGGCGCCGTTTTCATATTCGGCGTAAATCGTCACATCGTCCTCAACCTCAATGTCGTGCCATTTGCCCTCATGGCAGAACGCGCGCACCTTTGAGGGCATGCCGCAGATCCACTGCCACAAATCAAGGTTGTGGGGGCACTGGTTGATCAGCACGCCGCCGCCCTCGCCCGCCCATGTGGCGCGCCAGCCGCCGGAGTTATAATAGGACTGTGTGCGGAACCAATCGGTGATGATCCAATTAAAACGGCGCATTTCACCGTAGACGCCGCTTTTCACCAGCTCACGGATTTTGATATAAAGCGGGTTTGTGCGCTGGTTATACATGATGGCGAACACCTTGTCTGACTTTGCGGCAAACTCGTTCATTTCACGCACCTGCTTTGTGAAAACGCCCGCGGGCTTTTCAATGAACACATGCAGCCCCGCGCCGAGCGCTTCCATGGCGAGGGGCGGGTGGGCATAGTGGGGCGTGGCGATCAAAACGGCCTCGCACAGCCCGCTGCCTATCAGCTCGCTTGCGCTTGAGAAGGTTTTGATTTCCGGCATATCGTCCTCTATCCACTCAAGCCGTTCGGGGTTGATGTCCGCGACCGCTGTCAGCTCCAGCTCCGGCAGCTTGCCTTCATTAAAAAACCGAATGTGGCTTGCGCCCATGTTGCCCACGCCGATAATGCCGTATTTCACTTTCTTTTCCATCTTAATTCCTCCATTGCTAAATATTGCCTGTTGTTTTTTATAGTATCACACAGGGCGAAAAAAGTCCATCCTGAAAACAAGACAGGCAGGCGCTTTGCAAAAAAAGAACCGGTGCGAAAACACCGGTTCAAAATACTGTTGTGTTATGACTTGGGCTTAATAAGTAAAGTCAAACCATTCATAGGTGCTGTAAATGTTTTGCATCAGCCCCATTGAAGAACCATCGCCCAAATCCATGTTGATAAGCATGGAGATGTTGACATCGTGCCGCAAGCTTTCGATTTGCTTTGTTACGGGGTCATACTCAATGGTTGCCGTGCAGTTGAAGTGGCGGAAAGAGATCGTAACCGCAAAAGGCAACTCCTCAAACGGATTGCTGTCACCAAACATCATTTCCTCTGTCAAAGGGAGAAAGATCGCACTTGTAAAGCTCTCGATCTGACCGTTTTCATCTTCGGGCAGCAGCTGGGGGTTGAGCTCGTCGTTCAAAACAAATTGGATTTTCTTGTTGCCGTCTGCAGTGGTGACAGAGGCGGATTTCAGCACCTCAGGCCCGATTCCCGCCGATAAGGCGCCTTCGCCGCGGTCAAACAGGGGAAATCTGCTCATGTCGGAGCCTTTCGCAACAACGGTTTTATCCTTCATGGCATCCTCCCTCGTTGTTGTCGGAAACTCCTCGGGAAAAAGGTCGTCAAGGTCCTCCGTCACTTCCCCGTCAAGCAAAACCTGCCTGTTCTCTTTATCAGAAGGCATGTTCATATAATAAATCGTAGAGAATCCGGGTTTGTCTGCCTTACCGTTGTTCATGATCTCAGCATAAAGATTCAGCGCTTCTGAAAACGCCTTTTCATCATAAGGGCGTTTCTCAAGGCTGGCGGAAACGCGCAGAATCTTCCTGGCGTCAGCGGCCGTAACCTCTGCGTCACCGTCATAATTCGCGGCGAGCTTCATGAACCCGGTCACGTTCTTCTCAATGCGGGCAGACATTCTCAGGGCGGTTCGCGCGTCGCTCGCCGTGATTTTGCCGTTGCCGTCAACGTCGCCGAGGTGATAGGGGTATAAAAAAGTCTTTTCTTCTGCCGCAGCGGCGGGAATATTTGCGCACAGGGCAATAAGAACCAAAGAAAGCGTGAATACTAAAGCGGAACGGAATTTTTTTCGCATCTCCAACATCCTTTCAACATCCAAAGCACGTCCATAAAACAGCGGTGCATCACGGCCGCGCAAAGAGCTGTTTTGTTTTTACAATATCACTTTTTCGCAATTTTGTCAAGGTGAGCAAGCAGAGAATCTCTGGCAACGCCTTGCAGCTGCCCTTAGGTTGCATTTTTTGTAAAATATAGTATACTATGTATAATATCACTTTCAGAAAGGGATATTTTTGTGAAGACATTTGGAGGTTTTGTATGAATTATGCTTTAAATAAAGACCAGGCAAACGAGCTGCTTGAGAACAAGCTCTCGCATTTTTTCGGCGTCACACCCGAAAGTGCGACCTATGAGCATTATTACCGCAGCATCGCCATGATCCTGCGCGACATGATGGTTGCCGGCCGCGCGGAATTCAAGCAAAAGGGCCTTGAACGGCAGTCAAAAAGAATCAATTACCTCTCCATGGAGTTTTTGATGGGGCGGTCTTTGAAAAACAATCTTTATAATTTAAATTTGCAGACGGTGTTTGAATCTTTGCTGACCGATTTGGGCATTTCGCTTGAGCGGCTCTATGACTGCGAGCCGGACGCGGGCCTCGGCAACGGCGGCTTGGGGCGGCTTGCGGCCTGTTATCTCGACAGCCTCGCGACGCAGGGCTATGTGGCGCGGGGGTATTCGATTCTGTATGAATACGGCATCTTCAAGCAAAAAATCGTGGACGGCTGGCAGACGGAGCTGCCCGATTTCTGGCTGCCGGGCGGCGACGTCTGGCTTGTGCCGCGCGAGGAAAGCGCCGTGGATGTGCGTTTTGAGGGGCATGTGGAGGACACATGGGATGAGCATTACCACCATGTTGAATTGGCGGACGCGACGCCCATCCGCGCGATCCCCTATGACATGTTTGTTTCGGGCAAAGACGGCGGGGGCATCAGCGTGCTGCGGCTTTGGAGCGCCTCCGCCCCGGGGCTTGACATGGCGCTGTTCAATCAGGGCGACTATCTGAGAGCCATGGAGCGCAGCGCGATGGCGGAGGCGATCAGCAAGGTGCTTTATCCGGCGGACAATCACCCCGAGGGCAAGAGCCTGCGTTTAAAACAGCAGTATTTTCTTGTGTCCGCATCGGTGCAGGATATTGTGCGTTCACACCTGAGCACCCACGGCACACTTGAAAATTTCGCCGAGGCCACAGCCATTCACATCAACGACACCCACCCCACTCTGGCTATTCCCGAGCTGATGCGCATTTTGCTGGACGAATGCGGCTACGGCTGGGACGACGCGTGGAGCGTGGTGACAAAAACTGTGGCCTACACCAACCACACCGTCATGAAAGAGGCGCTCGAATGCTGGGACACCGCGCTCATGGAGCGGCTGCTGCCCCGGATTTTTCAGATCATCCGCGAAATTGACAACCGCGCGCGGAGCGCCGCGTGGGAGGCCACGCACGACGCGGATTATGTGGAGCGCACGGCTGTGATTTCCAATCACATTGTGCGCATGGCGAACCTCTGCGTGACCGCTTCGCACAGCGTCAACGGCGTATCTTCTTTGCACAGCCAGATTTTAAAAGATACCGTGTTCCATGATTTCTACCGTCTGACCCCCGAAAAATTTAAGAACGTGACGAACGGCATTGCCCACCGCCGCTGGATAGGCCAGGCAAACCCCGCCCTGACGGCGTTTCTCACCGGGCTCATCGGCGACAAATTCCTTTATGACGCAGATGCGTTGGAAAAACTGAAAAAATATGCGAACGACCAGAGTGTTTTGCAGGAGCTGATGCGCATCAAGCTGCAAAACAAAGAGCGGCTGGCGCAGCACATTGAAAAAGCCACGGGCACAAGGCTTGACCCGCATTCGATTTTTGACGTTCAGGTCAAGCGCCTGCATGAATATAAGCGGCAGCACCTTAACGCGCTGAACATTTTAACGCAGTATTTAAAAATCAAAGAAAACCCGGGCACATTCCACACCCCGCACACCTATATTTTCGGCGCGAAGGCCGCGCCCGGTTATTTTGTGGCAAAAAAAATCATCAGTTTCATCATCGCCCTTTCCGAGCTGATCAACAATGACCCCGACGTGAACAAATACCTCAAGGTGTTTTATTATGAGGATTATAATGTGACGGCGGCCGAGCTGCTGATGCCCGCCGCGGACATCAGCGAGCAAATCTCCCTTGCGGGCACGGAGGCTTCGGGCACGGGCAACATGAAGCTCATGCTGAACGGCGCAATTACCCTCGGCACCATGGACGGCGCAAATGTGGAAATTTTTGAAGCCGTGGGCAAAGAAAACATCCTCATTTTCGGCATGAACACCGAAGAGGTCAGCCAGCTTTGCCATGAGGGCTATGTGCCGAAGAATTATGTGCAGAATAACCCCGAGCTGCGCAAAACCATTGATTTCATTGATCGGCAGGGGGTCCTCGGCAGGAATTTTTCAGAGATCAGCGGCACGATCGTGCATCATGACCCCTATATGGTGCTCGCCGACTTTGCCGATTACCGCAAGGCTCAGCTTTTGGCCGAAAAACTGTTTGGCGACCGCACGACGTGGGCGAAAATGTCTTTGATGAACACGGCCGGAGCGGGCCGCTTTGCCGCTGACCGCGCAATCAATGATTATGCGCGCGACATCTGGCACACAAAATCCGTGTTTGAAAAAGAATAGCGCAACAACAAAGCCGCAGAAGGCCGCACGGTCTTTTGCGGTTTTGTCAAGGCTGTGGCACTTTTGACACAAAGAAGCTATTGACGGTTTTTATAAAGTAGGATAAAATAAGTATTGCAAAAAAATAAAAATCATGGTGCGTTCCCCGTTTTTGAGAAAGGCTCCGGTTTGGGTGGTTATGAAAATGTTTCGCAAATTTGCTTGTTGTTTCGTCGTGCTTACGCTGCTGCTTTCCGCCGGCTGCGTCAGGCAGCCGCGGGAGGAGGAAGATGCGACCTATCACATTGTCGCCTCCTTTTATCCTGTTTATATTTTCACGTTGAATCTGATTGAAAACGTGCAGGGGGTTTCGCTTTCGAATATGACGGACGGCACGGGCGGCTGCCTGCACGACTACCAGCTCACAACAAAAGACATGCGCCTGCTCGCAGGGGCGGACATGCTGGTGATCAACGGCGCGGGCATGGAAAAATTCATTGACAAGGCCGTTGGCGGCGCGAAAGACTTGACGGTGGTGGATTCCTCGGCGGGTGTGACGATCCTTGAAGAGGCGGAGGATGCCCACGAGGATGAAGAAGAGGCGCAAGCGGGTGAGCATTCGCATGAAGCGGCGGCGCACATCTGGCTTTCCGTGCCGAACGCCGTCAGGCAGGTCGACAATATTTATCAAGCCCTGAGGGAGGCGTTGCCCGCGCAGGCTGAAACGCTCAGCGCAAACCGTGACGCTTATGCGGCGAGGCTGAATGCGCTTGACGCCGAATTGAAGGCGGACGCGGCGGCGCTCACTGAGCCGATCGTCACCTTCCACAGCGCCTATGCATATTTTTCACAGGAATACGGCTTGCCGGTGCTCGCGAGCATCGAAACAGAAGAGGGTGCGGAGCCTTCGGCAAAAGAGCTGGCCGGGCTGAAAGAAATCATGCGGCGGGAGCAGGTGGGCTCTTTGTTTGTGGAGCCTGAATACGCGGGCACCTCCGCAGGTGTTCTCGCAACTGAAACAGGGGCAAAGATATATACGCTCAACCCGATTACGAGCGGTGAAAACATAAAAACAGCCTATGAAGACCTGATGCGCAATAATATGCGCACACTCCTCGACGCGGAAGGACGGTCATAATAATGGCAAAAAAAGACAGCGGCGGCCTGTGCAATGTGAACATCAAAAATTTGTCTGTGCGCAAGGGCGGGGACGTGTTGCTTGACAACATTAACATTTCTTTCAATTGCGGGGAGCTGACCGCACTCATAGGCGCGAACGGCGCAGGCAAGACCACGCTGCTGCGCGCGGTGCTGGGTGAAATTCGCCATGACGGCGAGATTCTGCATGAAGACCACGTGGGCAAAAACATTGAAAAAGTCACCGTGGGCTATGTGCCGCAGCACCTGGAGTTTGACCGCGGCTCACCCGTGAGCGTTTATGACTTTCTCGCACTCGGCAGAACGAAAAAGCCCACCTGTTTTTTTAGCAGCAAAAAGGGGCCGCTGAAAACGGACATTGACGCCGCGCTGCAGGCTGTGGGCGGCGAACACATTGCGAACAGGCGCATCGGCGAGCTTTCGGGCGGCGAGCTGCAGCGGGTGCTGCTCGCGCAGGCGCTTTATCCGATGCCCGAGCTGATGGTGCTGGACGAGCCCGTTTCGGGTGTGGACTATGCGGCCACCGAGCAGTTTTACAAAATGATTGCCAAGCTGCGCAGTGAAAACCACATTGCCATCGCCATGGTGTCGCACGACCTTGAGCTTGTGCGACGGTATGCGGACAAGGTCATTCTGCTCAACAAGCAGGTGCTCACCCAGGGCACGCCCGAGGAGGTCTATAATACTGAGGCGTTCCGCAAGATTTTTTATCAAAACGCGTGACACGGCGAACCGGAAAGGATTTTTATGGAAGCTGTTTATGCCGTGCTTGAAAAACTGATTCCGTTTTCGTTTATCGAGCATGATTTTATGAAAAACGCATTGATTGCAGTGGTGCTGATCGCGCCGCTGTTCGGCGTTTTGGGCACGATGGCGGTCAACAACAGCATGGCCTTTTTTTCAGACGCGCTCGGCCACTCGGCGCTCACGGGCATTGCGCTCGGCGTGTTGTTTGGGTTGAAAAACCAGCTGGTTTCCATGCTGGCGTTCGGTGTTTTGCTGTCGCTGTTCATCACAAAGGTCAAGCGCGCCAAAACCGCCTCGGCGGACACGATCATCGGCGTTTTTTCCTCCGCCGCGGTGGCGCTGGGGTTGTTTATTCTTTCTGTCGGCGGCGGATTCAACCGCTATTCACAGTATTTGATCGGCGACATTCTGAGCATTACGCCCCTTGAAATCGTGATGCTGGCCGTTGTGTTTGTGGTTGTGTTTGTTGTTTGGGCATTGATCTGGAACAAGCTGCTGCTTGTCAGCATCAACACAGACCTCGCGGCAAGCCGCGGTGTTCGCGTGGCGCTTGTTGAAAATGTGTTTGTCGTGCTGGTCGCGGTTGTTGTGATGCTTTCTATTAAATGGATCGGATTGTTGCTGATCAACTCTTTGCTGATCCTTCCGGCCGCCGCTTCGCGCAACATTGCCAAAAACACAAAACAATATCTTGCCTGCTCGGTGCTGCTCGCGCTGTTTTCGTGCGTTGCGGGCCTGGTGTTATCCTATTATGTAAACGCCTCCGCCGGCTCCACCATCGTGCTGGTTTGTGCGGGCGTGTTCTTTGCCACTTATTTTTTCAGAAAAAAGTGAGGCTTTCTGTGAAAAGGCGTGCAAAAGCCGGAAAATGCCTGCGCTGTTCTTTTTGACGTGTTTGTAAATACTGTCGAATTTTTGAATCAATGCTTGACTTTTGCGGATTGTTTCATATATAATTAAAATGAATCTAATTGTAATTCGTTTGGGGCAAAACAGAAGAGGGCGTCGTCTTTTTAGCGGCCGTCGGCGGCAGAAGCGATGCTTTTTGGAAAAAGATTTTGTGTTTTTTTGGAGCACAGGGTCTGCACAGAAAGGAAATGAAAAATACAATGAAAAAAACAGTATCTGTATTGTTGGCGCTTGTGGTTCTTTTTGCGCTTCCGTTTTCACTTTCCGCTTCGGCAAGCGAAACGTTCGCGCTCACGCTGACTCTGCCCGAGGGCAGAACGGCAGAAGACCTTTGGCTGATTTATGACGAAGAGGCGTTCCCGGATTTGAGCGCCATTCCCGTCGGTCAGGTGTTTGTGTTTGAGCTTGGGCTGCACGAAAAATATGACCCTTATTTCACAACTCTGTTTGCCAACGGCGTTGTTCTTACACCGCAGCCCGACGGTAAATATACCATTTTGATGGACCGTAACATTGAAATCACCTGCCCGCTGAGCGGCGGCCTGAATTTTCGTTTAAAGACATTTGCCGTGTCGAACCCCAGCGGCGACGGCTATCGCGTTCGTCCTGAGGCGGCGCTCGGTTTCCAGAACTACAGAGTCGAATGGGGCGGCGACTATGTGTTCCGCGTAATTCTTCTTGATGATTACAAGGGCGCGTATGTTGACGGCGACTATGAAAACAGCAGGATTTCTGTTTCTGTTTATTACTATGTGACGGTGAACGGCGAGCAGGAGGAAGTTGAGATTCTGGCCGGCGAAGAGGGCCTTGAATTTTTGGGAACAGACACAGACGGCAGCCCGCTGTTCAGGGTTTCTAACATAAAAAATGATATGTATGTAAGAGTGGGCATGATGATGTCTGACAGCATGACGAACATTATAAAATGGATGAAAGACATCCTGCGTCTTCTCATGAACCTGTTCACCGGCGGCGGCAGCCTGAGCGACATCATCGGCGGTCTTGGCGGCCTTATGGGCAACTGATTGTGTTTAGATTTCTAAAATTGTTGTTGATTTAAATGGCTTTGGGGCTGAATTGCAAAATTATACGCAACATAATTTTGCAGCAGCCCCTTTGTTTTGTTTTAATATTAGCGAGTGTTTATACGAGATGGATTTAGCCGGATTTTTTTGTCCGGCACCGCCGGGCGGAAAAAGACGCAAAATCCGCGCAAACAGCTCTCGTGTCAACACTCTCTAGGGGGGAACAATCG
Organism: Oscillospiraceae bacterium; assembly: GCA_031270605.1. GTDB lineage: Bacteria > Bacillota > Clostridia > Oscillospirales > Acutalibacteraceae > JAISXG01. The sequence goes on from JAISXG010000005.1 coordinate 59,658, forward strand.
TGAAACAGGTGCAAATTACAAAAAAGACCCCGCTGCTGGGGCCTGACGGCAGCGTTCTTGTGCCCGGCTATTGCAAAACGAACCTTTTTGAATATGACCGGGCGGCGATCAGGGCCAATCCCACAAGAATCAAAGAGTGGGATTTTTATCAAATTTCAGATTCACGCTACACCCTGCAAATGGTGTTCGCGGACATTTCTTTGGGCGGTATGGGCAATTTTACGCTCTTCGACCGCAAAACAGGTGAACGGTTTGAGCAGCTTTCCGTTTCGCCGCTCACCTTCGGCAGGCTGGGGTTGGAGCCGAACACCGAGGAGGACCATTCGCTTTCCAAAAAGGGCAGGGGTTTTTCAATGGGGCTTGTCAAGCGCGGCAGAAAACGCTGGCTGACTTATGAGGGGCGTATTCGCGGCAGTGCGGCCAATGCACACATAGAACTGATCGAAGCGCCCGGCCATGAATCGCTTGTGATGGCCGTGCCCTTTGACACGCCCGGCTATTTTTATTATAATCAAAAAATGAACTGCCTGCCCGCAAAAGGGGTCGTCACGATCGGCGGCAGGCACATTGTGTTCTCACCGGACGATGCTTTTTGTGTGCTCGACTGGGGGCGCGGCGTCTGGCCCTATCGGGGCAGCTGGTATTGGGGCAACGGCAGCACGTGGTTCGACGGCAGGCTGTTCGGCTTTGAAATCGGCTGGGGCTTCGGCGACATGTCCGCGGCGACGGAAAACATGCTGTTTTATGACGGCAGGGCTCACAAAATCGGTGCGGTTTTTTTGCAAAAGGATGCCGACGACTGGATGAAGCCCTGGGTGTTTTCATCTGACGACGGCCGCTTTTCGTTCACAATGACGCCGGCATACGACAATTTCACATCCAGCCGTGTGGGCCCTGTGGGCAACGTCTGCCATCAGGTGTTCGGTGATTGGTGTGGCGCGGCGGTTCTGGATGACGGTACGGTGCTCAGGGTTGAGAAGATGCTTGCGTTCTGCGAATTTTCTGACAACCGCTGGTGAAAAAATAATGTTATACTAGGCCTTGTTTGTAAAATGACAACTTGCCCAAAAGACGGATATTTTTCCGCAAAACAAGGCAGACGACGCGGCTTTACTGGCGTAAGGCAAGGAGGATAACGCAGCGGCACGGAAAATAGACCGCAAAGATATCGACTGTTTCATTAGAGATTCGTATTAAACAGGCTTTTGAGTCACATTGTCAGCAGCAGGCAGACAATGGCCGAAACGGCGGCCCCGGCCGAGCCGACGGCCGCAAACTTGATCCAGGTCAGCAGCTTTTCACTGGATTCTTCACGTTTTGTTCTGGGCGGATTGCCTGCGTTTTTCATCACGATTTTCGCGCGCTCGCGCAGCTTGCCCTCCCCCAAACCGGAGTATTCGGGCTTGACAAAGAAAATCGCTTTTTCAAAATATTCATTTCCGGTGTCGTTCAGTTCAAGAACCTGCCGGTTTACACCTTTTATCATAAGCATGGCCTCCCTTGCGGATGTTTTTGGACGTCGGTTGACTTGAAAGCCGTGCAAGCAAGCGCTTTTCGGCGTGCATATTTCAAGTGTGTCAGCTCTGTCTTGCCGCTGTTGGCATAAGAAATTGTATTTTGTGCTGATTAATATCAGTTTTTCCTTTCAAGGGAAATCTATGCAGGGGTTTGCGGGGTGCCAAAAAATACATTTTATTTGAAGGCAGGCTTGTTTTATGATAAAATTCGGCGGTTTTATTCTGTAAAGGGCAGCGTGGCAGGAAAGCGGTTATTACATTTTGTATACTCTAAAAGTGTTGACAATTGTTGAAAACCCTGTTGAAAATGTTGAAAAGTCCTTGCATTTAAGCGCTTTTCAACACGAATCCTTCAACATTTTCAGTGAAATAATGCGAAACACAAAATAATGTTTATATACAGATTGTTTTATTGTCTTTACGATTATACAGATGGTAGTTAAATATTACAAAAATCATGCTGATTTTTTGGATATTTTTTCTATTGATTTTTTTTCGTTTCTGTGTTCTTCTTTTTATGCTGAAAAGTGTGGCTGAAAATGTGCTTGCAGAAGAAAACAAGTCTTTTGGCGCACGCGGCGGGGCATTTTGGGGGTGCTGTTATTCAGATTTTTGAAAACGGATTCGGTGTGCGCGTTTCAGAATTCGGTCAAATCAACCTGCCGCTCACGCTTGACTGCGGGCAGGCCTTCCGTTGGACGCCGCTTTCGGACGGCGCATGGGCGGGCGGCAGCGCCGGCCACGGCACACGTATTGTGAAAGACGGCGAGGATTTGCTGTTTTTGGGTGCGGATAAACGCGCCGTTGAAACGGTTTGGGCGCAATATTTTGATTTCGCAACAGACTACGGCGCGATTCTTGCCCGGTTTTGTGAGGATGAAACGCTGCGCGAAGCGGTGGAGCGCTATGGCTGCATCCGCATTTTGCGGCAGGACCCATGGGAGACGCTTTGTTCGTTCATCATTTCATCCTGTAATAATATTCCGCGCATCAAGGGGATTATCCATCGCTTGTGCACGGTGTTCGGCGAGCAGGGCGCGGACGGTTTTTTTGCCTTTCCCCGGCCGGAACGGCTTGCGGTTTTGTGCGAGGAAGACCTCGAGGTGCTGCGGGCGGGCTACCGCGCCAAAAGCATTCTTGACGCGGCGCGAAACTTTGCCGGCGGTGAGCTGATCATCAGCGAGCTGGAGCAACTGCCCGATGATGAGCTGCTTGCAAAATTAACGACTGTGTCCGGCGTGGGGCAAAAGGTTGCGGACTGCGCGATGCTGTTCGGCTTTGGGCGGCACGCGGTCTTTCCCGTTGACCGCCACATTAAGAGGATCACCGAAGTGCTTTATCCCGGCGGGCTGCCGGAATGCGTGAGGGGCTGTGAGGGCATTGCCCAGCAATACCTGTTCTGCTTGGCGAGAGGGTTATAATTTCTTTGCGATGATTGCTTTCACCTTTGAAAGGAGACATATATGGATTTACAATATTTAAAAAGCGGAACGGACATTCGCGGCACGGCGCTCGGCGAGAGCTGCGATTTGCGCGATGAGGTTGTTTGCGGCATCATTTCCGCTTTTGTCGCCTATCTTGAAAAAAAGCTCGCAACGTCCCCTTTTGCAATGTCGATTTCTGTAGGGCACGATTCTCGCCTTTCTTCCCGGCGCATCAAAAAAGCTGTTATCAAGACGCTGAGTTCGCACGGCGTAAAAGTATATGATTGCTCGCTTTCTTCAACGCCCGCAATGTTCATGACCTGTGTGGCGCTCGGCTGCTCGGCGGCGGTGCAGATCACCGCCAGCCATCACCCGAAAGACAAAAACGGCCTGAAATTTTTCACAAGGCAGGGCGGGTTCGAGGCCGCCGAAATCACTGAGATCCTTGAAGATGCGCCGAAGTATATGACGCTGGAATTTATTCGCCCGGGCAGCGTGGAGGCGATTGACTTCATGGCGCGCTATGCGCTGACGCTGCGCGAGATGATCTGCCGCGGTGTGAACAGCGAAGAGGACTATCACGCTCCCCTCAAAGGATTTCATATCGTGGTGGACGCGGGCAACGGCGTGGGCGGTTTTTATGCCACGCATGTGCTGCAGTCGCTCGGGGCGGACATCACGGGCAGCCAGTTTTTGGAGCCTGACGGCAGTTTTCCAAACCACACCCCGAACCCCGAAAACGCAGAGGCCATGCGCTCAATCTGCGGCGCGGTTGTGCGTGTCAAGGCCGACCTCGGCGTGATCTTTGACACAGACGTCGACCGCGCGGCCTGCGTTGGCCCCGACGGCAAAGAGATCAACCGCAACCGCCTTGTTGCGCTCGCCTCGGTCATTGCGCTGGAAAAATGCCCCGGCGGCACGATCGTGACTGATTCCGTGACCTCCGACGGGTTGAAAACCTTTATTGAGCAAACGCTCGGCGGCAAGCACCACCGCTTCAAACGGGGCTATAAAAATGTCATCAACGAGGCAATCCGCTTGAATCAGGAGGGCGTCGCCTGCCCGCTCGCGATTGAAACCTCGGGCCACGCCGCAATGAAAGAAAATTATTTTTTGGACGACGGCGCTTATCTCGTCACCAAAATCATCATCAAGGCCGCAGAGCTGCGCAGGCAGGGCAAAACGCTTGACGACCTCATCGCCGCGCTCGGCGAACCGGCGGAAGAAAAAGAGCTGCGGCTGAAGATTTTGGCGGAGGATTTCAAAGCCTGCGGCGAGCGGATTATTCAAGATCTGCGGGACTACGCGGCGGCGCAAAACGGCTGGGAGATCGCGCCCGACAACCATGAGGGCATCCGCATTTCTTTCGTGCCGGAGCAAGGGGACGGCTGGCTGCTGCTGCGCTTGAGCGTGCACGACCCGATTCTGCCGCTGAATGCGGAAAGCGACACCCCCGGGGGTACGGGCATAATATTAAAGGCGTTTTATCGCTTTATTCAAAAATATGCAGAGCTTGACCTCTCACCGCTCGATGCTTATAAAAACCGATAATGATAACGACAAATCCGCAATCCTTTGATCCTGATTGTGGATTTGTGCTTTTTCGGATAAAAAATCCTGCGCTTCCAAAACATTTTTTTGATTTTTAGAAACCGTTTATGTATAATGAATGTGCGGATGAGTGCCTGCGCTCATTAATAATGCCTTAAAAAAGTGTTAACACATAATAATTGACACATAAAATTTCGCCTGATACAATAGAAGCGGGGCGTGTTTCAGCTCTTTCATGATGGAGCGGGGCAACCCCGCCTGTTTTTAACAAGATTGCCTGAGATTTGGTGGGAAGGGATTTTCATTGCCATGAAAAAAATAAAAATAGTTTACATAACGGCGCTTGCATTGGTTCTGGCCCTGACGGCCGGGGCCGCCGCTCCCGCGCTTTCCGAATATGCGCAGGGCATCACGGGGGATTCGTTTTCGGGCGCGCCGGCCGTGGACGCTGACGCACAAACGGAAGCTTCTTCTGGGCAGCAGGAGCAGCAGGTGCAAACGCCGGCCGAAAGCAGCGGCAGCCCCGCCGCCGCGCAGGCGCAAAGCGCTTCTGGCGCTGAGAGTGAGCCTGATTCTCAAAGCGAAGGCGAAGAAATCGGCAATGTTTTTGCGCCCGCGCAGTTCAACCGGCTTGTGGCGGGCGTTTCAGAAGACAGCATGCGGCAAATCACGCCCAACAAGGCCGTTGCCGGCAAAATCGTAACACGGGGGGACAAACAGTATTATACCTTCACCGTCACCCAGCGCGGCTATATTGAGCTTGAATTTGTGCACGAGAACGTTTCAGGCATGACGCCCTGCTGGAACACCTATCTTTATGAGCGCTATCTGAGCGAGGGCAGCGGCGGTGAAAAGCAGTACCGCGAGCTGACGGTTCTGAGCGCCTCGCTTGACAGTGAGCCCGCATATTCAAACCGCGTGGGCGTTTACCCCGGCACTTATGTGCTTCTGGTGACAAACACAACCGCCTATTCATCCTCTGAATATATTTTGACCGCAAAATTTGTGCAGAGCAATGACTATGAAGCCGAGTGCAATGACAGCGTTTATCGCTATAACGAAATTTATTCCGGCCGCCCGGTCAAAGGCTCCTCCTCTTATTTTTCAGAGGGCAAAGACCTTGATTATTTTATGTTTGAAATGAAAAACAGCGGCTATGCGGAGCTTTCTTTTCTGCATGAGGACCTCAAGCTCCCCACCGTTGCATGGCGCGTCACGCTGATGGATGAAGATGGCAGCGTGCTTTATATTGAGCGTTCCTCACTCAGGGAAACAGAAAAAGCCAGCGGCGCGATCGGTTTGAAAAAGGGGATCTATTTTATTGAGGTCGCTTCTCATGAATATAACGGCGCGGAATATACCTTGCGCCTGACCGCCTTTTCACACAGCAGCTATGAGGCCGAGCCGAACGACGCCTTTGAAACCGCGAATCCGCTCACGAACAAAACGCCGGTTTATGGCGCGCTGACGCTTCGCTCAAGCCCGATGGAGCGGGATTATTATAAGATTTCGATGCCCTCGCGCGGCTATTTGCAGCTTTCACTTGACCATGAAGACCTCATACGCGAGCTCGACGGCTGGAATATCTATATCTATAACGCGAACAGGCGGGTTTTGTATTCAGACGTCTCTTATTGGAACACCGCGTCTGTGCAATCGCCGAAAATCGGCCTGCCGGCGGGGGACTATTATATTTGCATCGACGCCGAAAACAGGCACCATAATTATGCCACCTATAAACTGACGGCCTCGTATGAGCTGACGACGGCGTGGGAGATTGAGGACAATAACTCGCACGACAGGGCCAACCCCATCACAATCGGCTCTTCGGTGCGCGGCGCGCTGATCCCCGTGAACCTTGATTATGATGTGGACTATTTCTGTTTTGATGTGCAGCAAACAACCAAAATAGCGTTCCGCTTTGAGCATAAAAACCTGAACGCATCCTATGATGGGTGGGAAATTTCACTGCTCGACGCAAGCCGCAGCCAGTTGAAGAGGATCGTGTCCGGATGGGATGAGGTATCTAAAACCTCAGACAATGTCACGCTGACCCCCGGCCGCTATTACATCAAGGTGGATGTGGACAACGGCATGAGCTTCAGCTCTGAGGAATATCTGCTCACATTGATGCTGCAATAATCGTTTCGGTTTTGTGTTTTTGAACAAGAGAATCGGGGATCGCCGAAGAAAATTTTGCATGAAAAGCCTTTTCTATCCTGAAAAAATATGCTATTATATTGTAATACTATTTCATTTGCGGCAGATGCTGCCGCACGCGGCAACCGGAACGGCCGCTGTTTTGAAAGGAAGGAACGTTAGAATGCGTATCGCCGTAATGGGGTATGGAATTGTCGGCAGCGGCGTGGTGGAGCTTTTTGAAAAAAATCATGAGAGCATTATCTCAAAAAGCACGCAAACAGAGCTTGACATTAAATATATCCTTGATTTAAGGGATTTTCCCGAGAGCCCCTATGGGGAAAAACATATAAAAGACTTCAACCTGATTCTCAACGACCCTGAGATCGGGATTGTGGTTGAGACCATGGGCGGGCTGCGGCCTGCGTTTGAGTATGTTTCCGCCTGCCTGGGCGCGGGCAAGAGCATTGTGACCTCAAACAAAGAGCTGGTGGCCGAAAAGGGCTATGAGCTGCTGAAGCTTGCCAACGAAAAGAACGTGAATTTTTTGTTTGAGGCGAGCGTGGGCGGCGGCATACCGATCATCCGCCCCATCACGCAGTGCCTCGCGGCCAACGAGATCAAAGAGATCGCGGGCATTTTAAACGGCACGACAAACTTTATTCTGACAAAAATGATCACCGACAAAATGAGTTTTGAGGACGCGCTCAAACTCGCGCAGGATAACGGCTATGCCGAAAAAGACCCGACGGCGGACGTTGAGGGCGCGGACGCCTGCAGAAAAATCTGCATTCTTGCCACACTCTGTTTCGGCAAGCATGTTTACCCGGGAGAAGTGGCGACAGAGGGCATCACCGCCATCGCTTCTGAGGATGTCGAATATGCGGCAAGCTGGGGCGGCGTTGTGAAGCTGATCGCCACGGCGAAGCGGGTGAATGAGCACCGGATTTCCGCGATCGTCAGCCCGGCGTTTGTTGAGAGCCACTCGCAGTTTGCGGGCGTAGACGATGTGTTCAATGCCATTTTGGTGCGCGGCGACGCGATCGGCGACGTTGTGTTTTATGGCCGCGGCGCGGGCAAAATGCCCACGGCAAGCGCGGTGGTCGCCGATGTGATCGACTGTGCGAAGCATACTGTACGCAACAAGATGATGGGCTGGAGCGACAGCAGCCCCGACTATGTGGTGAACCACCTCGACTGTGAGGCGGTGCTGTATGTGCGCGGCTTTTCAAAAAATGTTGACCTTTCCCTGCGCGAGGCGGAGGCCGTTTTGGGCGACATCAAGGTGCTCTACCGCAAAAATCAGCCTGAAACAGAGCTTGCTTTTATCACATCTGCGGGCATTGAGCGGGAAATCAGGGAAAAGCTCTTGTCCATAGATTCTATTGTGCCTGTTTCTATTATCCGCGTGACGGATTATTGAGGATCGCACCGCAGAAATTTCTTTTTCTGCCTTTTGAAAAATTTACCGCTGTGACTGAACCCGAAATTGTGTATGGAACAATTTTGAAGAGGCAGCGGTTTTTTCTTTGAGAGCGCATTTTTAATTAATATTTGAGTGCGTCTTGTCGCGGGGGTGGCCGCGGGAAGGCACTCGAAGTAATCTGACAATGAGAGAGTGAATCATGGAGTTTCAAAAGCTTGAACTGCAAGACATTGATATCATCCGGCCGTTTTTTGAGATGCATACCAATCGAATGTGTGACAACACCGCGGGCGTTGTGGTTATGTGGCGCGATTCTTTTCACACACATTATGCAATTGAGGACGGCACGCTGTTTCTTAGATTTTCTTATGGCAAACAAAAAGAGATCGCGTATTCCATGCCCATTGGCCTTGACAAAAAACGCGCGCTTGAAACATTAAAGGCGTATCTTGCGCAAACAAAGCAGCCTGTTATGATCTGCGCCATCGCAAAAGAGGACTTGGAGCTTGTGGGCGAAGTGTTCGGCGAGCTTCGTGTGCGTGCGGAGCGGCAGTGGTTTGACTACCTGTATGAGGCCGAGGATCTGGCGACCTTTAAAGGCCGCAAATTTAACGGGCAGCGCAACCATATCAACCGCTTCAAAAAGATGTTCCCGGCCTATCGGCTTGTTGACATCGACACCGTCAATGTGCGGCGGGTTCAGACGTTTTTAAAAGACTATATGAAAAACAACCTGAAAGAGAACCCCACCGCGAAGGAGGAGGCGCGCAATGCGCTTGAGGTGCTTGAGCATTTTGAGATTTATCAATTGTTCGGCGCCTTTATCGAAGTGGATGGGGAGATCATCGCTTTTTCTGTGGGTGAGAAGGTGAACGACACCCTGTTTGTGCACATCGAAAAGGCCCTTACTGACTATCACGGCTCTTATCAGATCATGGTGAATGAGTTCGCGAAGCGTTTTGTGAGCCCCAAAATTCTGTATATCAACCGTGAGGACGACGTGGGTGACGAGGGCCTGCGGCAGTCGAAGCTGTCATACCACCCTGTGCAGCTGATTGAAAAGCATCTTGCAAAACCAAAAAATCAGGAAGATGAAAGAGGCGAGGATTCATGAGCCGCACCGAGTGGGCGAGGGAGTTTTTTCAAAAAGACCGTTTTGCGAGCAAAACAACGGGAATCACGATTGTGGAAGCGAAAGGCGACTATGCGAAATGTGAGCTGAAGCCCAATGAAAATCACATGAACGCCGTCGGCGCGGTGATGGGCGGGGCAATTTTCACGCTGGCCGACTTTGCGTTCGCCGTGGCCACCAACACGCCCGAGCGCCATGTCACGTCTGTCACGAGCGAAATTTCTTATTTTGCGCGCGCAAAGGGCGACACCCTCATCGCCGAGGCAAACTGCCACAAAATGGGCAAATCGGTCTGTTTTTATACAGTGGAAGTGAAGGATAACCTCGGGATCCATGTTGCAAACGTGAGCGTCACAGGGTTTCTTGTTTGAGTTTGTGAATCATGAGTGCAGCCGCTTCTAAATTGAAAATACCGATGTTTAACAGATGCGGAGGAACGCGTATGGAAATTCGAAAAGCGGCGGCGCAGGATTTGGCCGCCATCATGGCAATTGTCAGGCAGGCGCAGGATTTTTTTGAGGCATATGGCATCGAACAGTGGCGCGACGGATACCCGAACGAGGCGCAGCTGGTAAACGACATTCAAAAAGGCGAGGCCTTTGTGGTTTGTGAAGAGGAGGCCACTGTGGGGTTTGCGGTGCTTTCGCTCAACCGGCTTGCCCCGAGGGAAGAGGCCTCCGCCGAGCGTTATGCCCTTGTGCGCCTAATCGCAATCGACGAGCGGTTTCAGTCGCGCGGATTTGCCACAGAGCTGATGGATTATGCGGACCTTGTTTGCAAAAAAAGTGCGATCGGCTGCATCAGAATCAACATCCACCCGGACAACCTGGCCATGCGCCGCACGCTAAAAAAATGCGGCTTCTCAAAAAGCGAGGAGGTTCTGGGCGAGGGCGAAGAGCCGTTCTGGCAGTATGAAAAGCAGATCAAACCGTTTTGACAGCGCGTTCTTAATGTGACCGCTTTGGGCGGCCCTGTTGAACATGCGCTGCGGCAATCTGAAAAAACTTTTTGAATATGAAAAATCGCATGTCTTCCGTGAATTTTTTCTTGACTTTTGCGTTTTTTATGATATAATAGCCTCTGTGCTAAAGGAAATGTTACGGCATTTTATATTGTTGCGGCAAACTTTTTGGGGGCTTAGCTCAGCTGGGAGAGCGCTTGAATGGCATTCAAGAGGTCGACGGTTCGATCCCGTTAGTCTCCACCAAAATCCGCTGCTTACCACAGCGGATTTGCATTTTTTGTTTTATTGATCTAATTTGGAGGCATAGCTCAGTTGGTTAGAGTGCCTGCTTCACACGCAGGAGGTCACTGGTTCGAGCCCAGTTGTCTCCACCAGAAAAAGCCCTGATTCCCTTATATGTTAAGGGAATCAGGGCTTTTTGTTTATTCAGGTTAATCGACTATTTCATAAATTCTATTGACTTGCGTTCATGATAACCATATAATCAATTATAGAAAGGGATGGAATGTATGACCTGGCCCCGTTAAGATGAATTCTCAAACCGAATAAAATACTTGTCCTTTGGCTTTTCATCAAAGTCAGGGGGTTTTGTGTTGTCTGCTTTTCAAACCGATTACGGATAGACGGCTTGTGTTTTTGTCGCCATAAACAGGCCATTGTCTCTCATACGAGGCCCTCCTTTCTTGTTTTGTCATGAAACAGGAAAGGAGAACAACAATGAAAATATTGTTTGGCAGAACACAGCAGGAAGTCGAACCAAGCGAATTCGCCGCCCGTCTGCGGGGGCGTTGCCCCGTTCATATCGATGTGGGAACGGGAAGTGGCAGGCTGGTTTTGAAGCATGCGCTCAAGAACCCCAACGGGATTTTTATCGGGATAGACCCTTCTGCGGCAAGTATGCATGAAAGCGCGCTGAAAGCAGCCAAGCTTGCAAGAAAAACAGGGCCTGACAACCTGCTTTTTGTCGTCTGTGCAATTGAGTCACCGCCGATGGAGCTTTTGGGGCTGGCCGATCGCGTGAGCGTGATTCTGCCCTGGGGCAGCTTGCGTGACGGCGTTGTAAAGGTGGATTCATTGGTTTTGGGCAACCTGCGCAAGCTCGGCAAGCCGGGTGCGACGCTGGAGATCCTTGTGGGATATGACGGGCGAAATGAGCCGTTTGAGATGGAAAAACGTTCTTTGCCCGCGCTCTCCTGCGGCTATTTTGCTTCGCTTACCCCGCAATATCGGCATGCGGGAATCGAAATTTTGCGTGTCAGAGCGGTAAAAAATGAAGAATTAAAGCAGATGGAATCCGATTGGGCAAAAAAACTGGCATACGGCGGGGAACGGACGCTGTATCGGCTGGAGTGCCGTTATCTTTAAAAAAACAGAGACTGTCAATCGGCAGTCTCTGTTTTTTTTATGATTCTTTAAGAGATTCTATAGTCGAAAGACTTCTTGCGCAGAACACCAAAGTGTGCATATTTAACAAAAATTTAACACTATTCAATCAATATATGTGATATTATAATATGAGTTGTCATTATAATGGAAAAAAGCCAAAGCATGCTGCCTTTTTGAGATTGGGGCTGTGTGCGGCGGCCGATCCGGGAAGACGGAGGGGAAAGTATGATTCAAAAAAAGGCGACCAGCGCGTTTCGCTATGCCATCGGCATGTTCGGCACATCCATTCCGATCAATATGTTCAAAACCTATGCGTCCGCCTATTATGTGTTTGGGCGCAATCCGGGGCACAACCTTGAAACCGACCAGCTGGCGCTGATTGTGTTTATTTATACGTTTGTGGACGCAATCGACAACCCTGTGTATGGGTTTTTGTCTGACCGCACGCGCACAAAATGGGGGCGGCGCAGGCCGTGGCTTGTTGCCGGCACGCCGCTTTTGATTTTGTCATTCGTTTTGTTTTTCAGCGCGCCCGAAACCTTTCAGGGAGGCAGCCTGTTTGTATTTGCGCTGCTCACCTATGTTATGACAGGCACGCTCGACTCGCTCATCAACGCAAATTATGGCGCATTGTTTCCCGAGCTGTTCGTCAGCGACGCCGAGCGGGCAAAGGCAAACGGCATGCGGCAGGTGTTCCAGCTTGTCGCCATGGTGATCAGTGTTGCGCTGACGCCGCTGGTGACGGAGCAGCTGGGGTATTCGCTCACAGCCGTTATTTACGGCGTTCTTGCCGGAGCGGTGATTCTTTATTGCACGTTCGGCTGCAAAGAAAGCAGCATTGAGGAGGTGGCCGAAAAGCCGCAGCTTTTAAAAACCGTGCGGGACATTCTGACAAACCCCAAATTCTGGGCCTTCGGCTTGACAAACGCGTTTTACGGCGGGGCGATGGCGATGGTGCTCTCAGGCATTCCGTTTTTTGTGAAATATGTTTTGGATCTTGACGGCAAGAACAACACCGTTTTGATGGGTGCGGTTCTGCTTGCGGGCATGATCGGCATCATCGGCTGGGTGCAGATCGTCAGGCGTGTTGACTCGGTAAAGGTCTGGAAAACCGCCCTGCTGCTCTTTGCACTGGCGTTTATCCCGCTTTTTTTCACGTCGGGTCTTGTGCCGACGGCGGCGGCCTGCATGGTCGCGGGGCTTTGCGGCGGCGGCATTATCGCCACAATGGATTTGATGGGCGCGCGCATTATGGACGCGGACACTGAAAAAACCGGCGTGCGCCGTGAAGCGTCCTATTCAAGCACCATCGGTTTCATGGGCCGCCTGAACGGCCTGTTCAGCAGCGCGGCGCTGCTGTTTGTCAACCGGGTGTACGGCTTTGAAAGCGGCGATGTTCCGGGGGAACGCCCTGCCGACGCGGCGCGGTTTTTGTTTGTGATTGCGCCGTTTGTGCTGATGCTGCTGGGCGTGGTGTGTTCAAGATTTCTGAATTTTGACCATAAAGAAAAGAAGGAAACAAAACAAAAGACGATTGACGAAAAAGTGGAGGCGTCGTGGCGTGAATAAGCGGTTTTTAATTATAAACGCCGACGATTTTGGCCTGTACGAAAGCTCTGACCGTGCGATTGAAACGCTGTTTGACGGGGGGCTGATCACCTCGTCCACCATTCTCGCGCCCGCAAGCAATGCGCGGCAGGCTTGTGAAGTTGCGAAACAGAAGAATTATGCTGTGGGTGTGCACTGGACACTGCATTCCGAATGGGCGGACGCGCCGTGGCGCCCCTGCGCCAAAGCTGGGCAGGTGCCCTCGCTCGCAGATGGGCAGGGGTATTTATGGTCTGGCGGCAAACAGGTGAGAAAGCATGCAAAAGGTGCGGACGTAACGCGCGAGCTGCAGGCACAAGTCGACTTTCTGCGGCAGTGCGGCTGCGACGCCGACCATGCGGACAGTCACGGCGGTACGCTTTATGGCATCAACGGCCGGCTGTTTTTCATCAACGCCTTTCGGGTGTGCCGCGAGCTGGGCCTGCCCTTTCGCTTTCCAAAAACAGACGGCTTTCTGCGACGCCAGTTCGGGGGGCGGGTGCCCGCGGTTGTGAAAGGGATTCACCGCGGTATTGCCGCCTTGGGGCAAAAAATGGGGGTAAAGCTGCTGGATGATTTTATTACGAACCCTTATCACATTGCGAAAATCCCGGATTATGAGTCACTAAGCCGTTATTATGAAGAACAGCTGGCCACCGCGCCTGCGGGGGTGACAGAGGTGTTTCTGCACCCTTCGCTGCCGGACGGGGAACTGTGCGCAAAAACAGCCGAATGGAAAAAGCGCGAGTGGGAATATCGCTTTCTTTCTGAAGGGCGGCTGCTTGAAGCCGCAAAAAAAGAGGGCTTTGCGCTTGTTTCGTGGGAAGTGTTTTCTTAAAACGGACATTATAAAAGAAAAGACAGACGGCGGCTTTCAGGGAGCCGCCGTCTGTCTTTTGGGGTGTGATATGATAAAAGGGGAGTTAAACAAGCGCATCTTTCTGACTCGAGGCGGCATCCGCGGTGTGTTTCATCACTATGTCGAATATCTTAAAGCCGGAATCAACGGCCTGATGTGTTCCGAGGCCGAAGCCTGCGGAGTCGTTGCCCACAATATAAAGATTTTCAATCGGTGTGTCGCCGCGCGGCCGGTCTTTGCCCGCCTGCCCGAGGGTGTTTGCAATGCCATAGGACTCACCGCCCTGCCCAGGCAGAATCGCGTCGTTACCCACGACGGGAACAATGCCCGTTGTCATAATTTCCGTGTGCTCAATGCAGCCCGGCTCATATAGCTGCGGCGCAAGCTTTTTCACGTTCTTTTCAATATAGCGCAGATAGGGTTCGGGGTCGACGTCTGTGTCCGGCACGCAGGACACAACGGCATAAATCACCTGTTTGCCTTTTGGCGCCATGTTTGGGTAAAGCGAGGTCGTGCCGAGATAAACATAACCGCTTTCGGGCTTTGCGTCGCCCCGCGCCATTGCTTCAAACTCACTGTATTTTGCAACGCAGCCCTCGGGAAAGAGCACCATCATGGGTGTGTCAAGCGCCGGGCGGCTTGTGAAATAGCGATAGCCGATGCAGGCAAGATTGCTTTCCAGATTTTTTATCTTTTGTGTATAATCCGTACTAAAATGGTCCTCACCCACGAGCTTGAGCACAGTTTGGCGGATGCCCGCATTGCTGATGACAACGGGGGCGGTGAAGTGCTTGCCGTCTTCGGTCGTAACGCCGTTCACCCTGCCGTTTTTAACATCAATGCTTGTAACGCGGGTGTTCATGAGCAGGGTGCCGCCGTTTTCTGCCACAACCCCGGCCATCACCTCAAAGAAATGCCCGATGCCCTCTTCATAATAGCGCCCGCCGCTGCCCTTTGCCGTGACCTGAAACATTTTGACCATTTCGCCCGCGGCGACCCTGTCTGAGGGCATCTCAAACGCGCCCTCGCCGAAGGTTGCGAGCATAAAGGTGCGAAAGCCTGCGGGGACCGGGCCGAGGCTGTCGAAAAACTCCATGGCGGAGATTTGATAGAGCCCGTCGATTTCTTCTTGCGTCATGGTGATCATTTTTTTTGCGACACGGATGATCTGTGCGAGTGACTTGAAATGCCACAGCTTCACGTTCATCATATTGAGCATGTTGATCAGGTTTGTGGGCTTGTAGTTCATCACGCTGCCGCGGATTTCACCCTTTTTGTTTTCATAATAGAGCCTGCCAATGCCGAAATCGTTGCCGAGAATCAACTTGACGTCATTTTGCTTGCCCAGTTTTGCGCTCAGCTTTTCAAACAGCGAATCATGCTGCGGCACGCAGTTGATAGGGAACAGCTCATAAGAAAACCCGTCCTTGCGAACGGTCATCATACGCCCGCCGGGAGCGGGGTTTTTGTCAAGCAGCAGCACTTTTTTGCCTGTTTTCGCAAGCAGGCTTGCGACAGTCGTGCCGCCAGGGCCGGCGCCGACCACGATCACATCATAATTTGTTTCAGGCATGTGTCACTCTCCCCTTATTCATTTTTTCAGTATTCAATGCTTTTGAACAGCTTTGCCATGTCGTTGCCGCCGCCAAGCTTATTGCGCACACCGGGCAGCAGCTCCACAAAGCAAAGGCCGACACTCTCACCGTTTTCGTTTTTGATGTCGCACAGCTCTTCAAAATAAGCAAAGTTCATGTTGCCTTCCAGAATCGGCGTAATGGTGTAGCGCTCCTCTTTTTTGCCGGGCACAAACAAGCTCCAGCCCGAAGACCAGCGGTAGCCGTTTTTGATGATTTCTTTGGTCGTTTTGATTTGGTAGTCGTTCAGGCGCTCGCGTGTGCCTGCCGCCGTGATATAGGTACCGTCCTGATAGTTGCTTTGGGGGAACGAGAACAGCATCATCTCTTCGTCGTCATAAAACCGCAGTGAGAACCACTCCCAGTGCGTCTGCGGCTTCCACAGTGAATAGGTGCCGCCCTGTTTGTCAAACCAGGCCTTTCCCTTCACCGAAAAGGTTCTGCCTTCGAGCGTTAATTTTCCCTCACAGGGCATGTTGGGGTAAGAATAATAAAGCGTGGTTTCTTTTTGTTGCGGCAGTGCCATTTGCAGCTTGCCGTTGTCGCAGTGCCAAAACGCGCCCTTGCCATAATTTGCGAAAAGCCTGAGCTGAAAGTCTTTATGCCGCAGGGCAAAATCCATGCCGCGGGTGTTTTTTTGAACAGAGGCAACGCCGCCGCAGGCCACGCGGTGCTCATTCACGGTGATTTCGCCTGAAAACAGCTTTGTACGCTGCAAATAATAGTGGCGGCCTGTTTGAAAATCTGTGAGCGCGACCATCACGACCTTGGGCGTGCAGACGCGAAACCCCAAATGCAGCAGCGTGAATTGAAAGGAATAAAAATTCCCCGCCTCGTCGTTGAGATACCCCGTGGCATACCACCACTCTCTGCAGTTTTTGTGA
>JAISXG010000045.1 GCA_031270605.1 Oscillospiraceae bacterium
CAAAGGATTTTGAATATTGGTGGTTCACGCCGCTTTCTGCGACGCTCGGCTCGTTCGCGCTGCTTTCATTTGAAAGCACAATATAGTCCGCGCCTGTGAGATAGGCGCAATAGAGCGACAAAAACGCCACGATGGCCGAAAACGGCGTGTGGCCGTTGAGAAAGCCCCGCCGGTTCAATCCGAGCAGATTCGGGTCAATGGCGCGCGCGGTTTTTATGATGCGCTCCTCGCCGTAACCGCCCGTCAGCACCGTTTCGGTGCGCGCGGTCTGGCTGTTGACCGTAAAAAACAGATTGTCGTCATGAAACTCTTTGAGCAATTCGGCGGTGACGGCGGAATCTTTTCCCCCGCCGATGGGTATAATATTCTTGCCCGATGAAACAAAATCATCTTTTTGTTCTGCATTTTTTTCTGGGAGCGGCGCCTCGATTTCAAGAAAATCGTCCATGCTCACGCCAATGCCGTTGATGTGAAAAAATTCGCCGAGGCCGTTAAAATAGAGCTTTTTCCAAAAGGCAAGCTCCTCTGCCGCGAGCGCGCCGCAGGCAACCCTCATGCGCGGCGGGCAAACAGCCTTGAGATAGCTCACGGCCTCTGTCATGCCGAGGCAAAACACGATTTTTCGCGCGGCGGGGGAGTCGGGCGGGTTCACAATTTTCAGATTTTCCGTGTTGATTTTAATTATCGGCCGAAACTGTGCCAGGCCCAGGATCGCAAAATCAAACGAAAGCACAATTTCGTGATCGTGCCGTTTGATTTGATAAGAGTGATAAGAAAAAACGGGATAGGTTTCACGAAACCTCAAAAAATCCTCGTGTCTGTTCATGCGGCTGCCTTTCTGTTTTTAAATATATAATACGAATATCCCGTTAAAAAACGAAATCTTTGCGGTTCTTTTTTTGATACTAAACACCGTTTAAAAAATGTAAAAAATCAAACAAGAAACTCAAATCCTGCTTTGCAGGATTATCTATGTGGTTTTGTGTGGATTTTTTGTCAACATTTATAACGGTAATTAGTATCTGCCGCCGCGTTGTCCTCGCCGGCGGGCCCGGCCCGCTTTTCTCTTTCGCCTTGCGGCAGAAAAAAATCCCCGCAAATAGTTTCGCCCTTTCAACGGCAGATTAATATAAATAGTATGTTTTATTCTTTATGTTTATTTCATTATACATGGGAAAAATAAAAAATCAAGAAAAAACAGACCGAATGCCAAAATCAAGGGACACGCTTTTCGACGAAAATTGCGAAATTGTTGCGTAAAAAATATTGACAGACCCGCACCTGTGTTGTATAATGCATAGAGTGCCACGATAATGGTTGATGAATTTGAACCCCTGCGGTTAGCGGAGGGAGGGAATATATATGAGTCAAATCAAAGTAAAAGAGAATGAAAGCCTTGACAGCGCCCTGCGGCGTTTTAAGCGCCAGACTTCCCGTGACGGAGTTATTCAGGAAGTGCGCAAAAGGGAGCATTATGAAAAGCCTTCTGTAAAGAGAAAGAAGAAGTCAGAGGCTGCACGTAAGCGCAAGTTTAAGTAAGACGACAGGCTGTTGCCGGGCGATTCGAAAGAATGGTGGCAGCAGCTTTTCTATTTTTTTGGGGGAAACTATGCACATTGCTTTGCCAAAATACAGCTTTGTTTCGGTTTTTGACATCACTGCGGACGAACTGCGCCGCATGGGTGTGCGCGCGGTTGCTTTTGACCTTGACAACACCACGGTGTATGACTCGTCTTTTCGCGCGCTGAAGGGTGTTGGGGCGTGGGTAAACGCCATTAAGCAGGCAGGGTTTCCCATGATGATTCTCACGAACACCTACCCGCTGCGGGCGAAATATTATGCGCGGCGGTTCGGTGTGGACTACCTGGCCGATTCCCACAAGCCCGCGCCCGAGGGCTTTTTTGAGGCGGCGCGGCGCATGGGTGTGGACATTTCTGAAATGGCGATGATCGGCGACCAGTTGTTTAAGGACATCGAGGGCGCCAACCGCGCAGGGGCGGTTTCCGTCCGTGTGCGGCCCTTTATGGTGGAAAAGCTGCTCTATCCCTATTACAGGGGCATACGCATCCGCGAAAAGGCTTTGTTCGCAAAATATCAATATGACTGGTGAATAAATTTTGATAATAGAATCTTTTGGCTTTGCCAAAAAGAGGGGCTGATACGGGTGAAAATAACAGAATTTGCGAAGAACATGCCCGAGTCTGTTGACGCGGTGATGATTCTTTCAGAAGAGAACAGGCTGTATTTCACCGGCTTTCCCTCGTCTGACGGCTGCCTGCTGATAGCGAGGGACCGCGCGGTGTTTTTCACTGACAGCCGTTATATTGAAGCGGCTGCAAAAAGCATTGCGGGCTGCGAGATCCGCGAAAGCGGCGATTTTACGATGCAGTTTACGCAGCTGCTTGCCGAATGGGGCGTAAGCCGCGTTGGGATCGAGGCCGAAAGGCTCACGGTTTCTCGCTTTGTGCAATATCAGTCGCGGTTTTCCCCGGTTGATTTTGTGGCGGACGGCGAGGTCGACCGCCTGATCAGCGCTATGCGTTCCGTCAAAAGCGAAGAGGAACTTGCCTGCATTGAAACGGCGCAGAAAATCGCAGAGGATGCGTTTGCCCACATCCTCGGTTTTATTGCCGTCGGCAAAACCGAGCGTGAAATCGCGCTGGAGCTGGATTTTTATATGCTGCGCCGCGGGGCCGAGGCCGTTTCATTTGAAACGATTGCGGTGAGCGGCGCAAACTCCTCCATGCCCCACGGGGTGCCGTCGCAGAAAAAGCTTGCAAAGGGCGATTTACTCACGATGGACTTCGGCGCGGTCTATAAGGGATATCACAGCGATATGACGCGCACCGTCGCGATCGGATGCGTTGACGGCGGGCAGAGAGAGGTCTATGACATTGTGCTTGCCGCGCAAAAGGCCTGCCTTGCGGGATTGCGCGAGGGGCTTTCGTGTGTGGACGCGGACGCGCTTGCCCGGGAACAGATTCAAAACAGCGGTTACGGCGACAATTTCTCGCACGGTACGGGGCATGGCGTGGGCATTGAGATTCATGAGTCCCCGAATTTGTCGCCGCGTTCGGTCGCCACGCTTGCGCGCGGCAATGTGGTGACGGTCGAGCCGGGAATCTATCTGCCCGGCAGGTTCGGGGTGCGCATCGAGGACATGGCGTTCATCACCGAGGGCGGCTGCCGCAACCTCACCGCGGCGCCCAAGGAGCTTTTGGTGCTTTAAAATCCGCCGTTGTTGCCGGTCTTTTTCAAGAAAATCAGTCCTGTAACCGACTTTTCTTTGAGAAAGCGGCTTTTCGGCCTGTTCTATCAAAAAAGTGCTTGAAAAATCATGATGAATATATTATGATATAATAGCTTCAATGCTTTGCATTGAATCCTTGGCAAGAATGCTGACGGGCTGAAAGCCCCTCTGTCGCGGCTTCGCACGCGCCACCGCATTCTTGATTCGGTTTTATGATATAAGATGTGAAAAATATCATAATATAAATGATAAGAATATCGGCGTCAAAAACTGCCCTGTGCGGCTTTGACGGTGAAGTTTGCGTTCTTCACGCAAGGAAGGAATGAAATTTTTGTATGGTTTCAGCTGGTGATTTCAGAAACGGCATTACGTTTGAGATGGATGGAGGCGTTTGGCAGATCATTGAGTTTCAGCATGTCAAGCCGGGCAAAGGCGCCGCTTTTGTCAGAACAAAGATCCGCAACGTGATCTTGGGTTCTGTGGTTGAAAGAACCTTCAACCCTTCCGATAAATTCCCCACCGCTTATGTTGAGCGCAAGGAGATGGCCTATTCCTATAACGACGGCGACCTGTATTATTTTATGGACAGCGAGAGCTATGAGCTTGTTCCCATCAACGCATCCGAGCTTGATGACAATTTTAAGTTCGTGAAAGAGGACATGGTCTGCAAGATCCTGTCCTACAAAGGCAAAGTGTTCGGCGTTGAGCCGCCCAACTTTGTTGAACTGAAAATCATAAAAACAGATCCCGGCTTTAAAGGCGACACCGCCACCAACACACTCAAGCCCGCGACTCTTGAAACCGGTGTTGAGGTGCGCGTACCCCTGTTTATTGACGAGGGCGAAATGATCCAGGTTGACACCCGCACGGGCGAATATATGTCAAGAGCATAAGAATTCTGAAAATCTCTGCGGTTTCGACAGGAATTTTGGGCGCGATGGGTTACTATTGGTTTTAGGCACATGCCCGGGTGCATGCCTCCCAAGCGCACGGCGGTACATGCTTTATGGTTTCCCAAACAGAAAAGACAACACTGTTCGGGTTTTAGAAAATGATAGATGAAGGTCTATGAAAGGAATGTTTGTATGAATATTACTGAAAAAGCCGCGTATTTAAAAGGTTTGGTGGAAGGTCTGGGGCTTGACCCGGGGGCAAAAGAATCCAAAATATTTCATGCAATCCTTGATTTGCTGGATGATCTTGCGCTGACAGTGAGTGATTTGGATGACGAGGTTGCTATGATGACAGAGCAGCTTGACGCTGTTGACGAAGACCTTGAAGAGCTGGAAGAAGTGTTCTATGAGGGCTTTTCTGACGACTGCGATTGCTGCCATGAGGATTTTGAAGACGAAATCTTTGAGGTGGAATGCCCCAACTGCCATGAAACGGTTTTCTTTGATGAGAGCATCCTTGACGACGAGGAAGAGCTTCGCTGCCCCGCTTGCGGCACCATTTTTGAAGACATCGTGTTTGAAGAAGAAGAAACCAACGAATAATTTATTCATTTTTCATTTTTTGACTTACTTTAGCAAAAAGCCGTTCTATTATTAGAACGGCTTTTTGCTGTTATTCTGTTTTGAACGGCAGTTTTTGTCGCATGCCGGAATATTTTGCAAATGTCAGAGCGACTATATGAACAAATTCAAAAAAACTATTGATTTTGACGGAGAAAGGTTGTAATATTAAAGTGGCTTGATGAACAGGTCAAATTTATATTTTGATGCAAGTGAAATGCGCGCAGAGCGAGGGGAAGTTGGCCGTGCGCAAATGCGGAGGTTTGCGCGGTTTTTTGGTTGCCCTTCCGATGCTTTTGCTTGCCGTGAGAAAGGTAGGTTTGTAAAGATGGACATTATCACACAGATTATCGAGGCAATTAAGGACATTATTGCAAAGTTCCAGGAGTTTATCACGGATCTCAGTTCAGGCAATTTTTTAGGCGAATAACAAAGGCATATCCAGCGGCATGCGGATATGAAAATTTTGTTTGTAAAACGCTATTGTAAAATTTTTTGAATTGTGTTATGATTTTTCTGGGATTACTGCAGTCCTGATTTTTGAAAGAGAGGTGTTTGTAATGGATAAGGATTTAGCATTCTTGAAAGAAATTTTTAAGCTGATCACCGATTTATTCAAGGAACTCTTTGCTGCTTTTAGGGGCGGTTCTGATGAGACCACAGAACCCGCGGGCGACGAATAAGGCGCGTTTTGTTTCATTTTTTTGAGAATAGCATAATAAAAGCCTGTAAAATTTGCAGGCTTTTATTATGTTTTTATAAAATAACGACAGTCACTGATACGGATATCTTTTTTGTTGGCAGGCTGCATATTTTTATTAAAATCCCATAAAAATCTCAATACAATTTGAAAATAAACTTGTCGAATTTCTGATTTTATCATAGATTTTTTTTTGTTTACATGCTATAATTTATGAAATGCAGACACAAGTCTTGCCGGGTGCGTCCAATGCTTTTATTGGTGCGCTCGGCGATACTGTCGCGTGCGATGCGAAAAACCGGAACAGAATCTGCGAACAGCAAGGAGGACAGCTGAATGCTTAAAAAAATCAGCAAAATCCCGTTTAACGGGACACCCGAACAGGAGGAGCAGCTGCGTGCGGTCATTGAAGAGTGCAAAAGCGACAAAAGCCTTTTGATGCATGTGATGCAGCGGGCCCAGCATATTTACGGCTACCTGCCCTTTGAGGTGCAGGCAATGATTGCTGACGGCATGGACATTCCTCTTGAAAAGGTCTATGGCGTTTCCACTTTTTATGCGCAGTTTGCGCTTTCACCCAAGGGCAAATACAATATCTCTGTTTGCCTCGGAACAGCTTGCTATGTCAAGGGCTCGCAGGAGATTCTTGACAAGATCTGCGAAAAGCTCGGCATCGGCCCGGATGAATGCACAAAAGACGGGATATTTTCTATTGAGGCCTGCCGCTGCATCGGCGCTTGCGGCCTTGCCCCGGTCATGATGATCAATGAAGATGTTTACGGCAATCTGAAGCCGGACCAGATCGACCAGATTCTCGCGAAATATACGGATTAGAACATGTATAGTTTGAACCGTTGCCCTTGCGCGCACAGGCAAAAAGGGGAACCGCGCCGCGCGGTTTGTTTGCAAAGGCGACAGAAAGGATGAGCGGAATTGATTAAGAATATTGCCCAGCTGAACGAAAAAAAAGAAGAATGTTTTGCAAAAATGACAAAGAGCGATGCGGGGGAGGCCTTGACACGCGTGGTCGTGGGCATGGCGACCTGCGGCATTGCGGCGGGCGCGACGCCTGTTTTTAAAGCGATCGAACAAACGATTCAAGAGCTTGCGCTCAGCAATATTACCGTCACCCAGACCGGCTGCATCGGCATGTGCCAATATGAGCCGATTGTGGAAATCACCGTTCCCGGCGAAGAAAAGGTGACTTATGTGCAGATGAATGCCGAAAAGGCGGCGCAGGTCGTGAAAGAGCACCTCGCTAATGGCAAGCCCGTGGCGGACTATACCGTCAGTGCGGCAACAGAATAAGGGAGGGAACGGGAAGTTTTGCGCTCTTCTGCCATAGCGCTTGGCGGAAAGCTTACTGCCCGATACCGCCAAAAACTTCCGTCTCGCAGCGAAAGGATGGTTATAAAGATGGCTGAACAAAAAACAACCGCAATCAAACCTCTGAATAAAATGAATTTTTATAAAAAGCAACAGCGCCTCGCCTTGCGCAACTGCGGCGTGATCGACCCCGAGTCGATCGACGAATATATCGCTGTTGACGGTTATCAGGCGCTCGCAAAAGCCCTCACAGGCCTCAAGCCCGAAGATGTGATTCAGATTATTAAGGACTCCGGCCTGCGCGGGCGCGGCGGCGGCGGGTTCCCCACGGGCCTGAAATGGGATTTTACCGCACGAAACTCCGCGGACCAGAAATATGTCGTGTGCAATGCCGACGAAGGCGACCCCGGCGCGTTTATGGACCGTTCGGTTTTAGAGGGCGACCCGCATTGCATTGTTGAGGCGATGGCCCTTTGCGGTTATGCCACCGGCGCGACCGAAGGCTATATTTATGTGCGCGCGGAATACCCCGTGGCAGTCAAGCGTCTTGAAATTGCGATTGCCCAGGCGAAAGAATACGGTTTTTTGGGTAAGAATATATTTGAATCCGGCTTTGATTTTGATTTGCACATCCGTTTGGGTGCCGGCGCGTTTGTGTGCGGCGAAGAAACCGCGCTGATGACCTCAATTGAAGGCAACCGCGGCGAGCCCCGCCCCCGCCCGCCTTATCCGGCGGTGAAGGGCCTGTTTGGCAAGCCCACAACAGAAAACAATGTGGAGACTTTTGCGAATGTTCCGCAAATCATTCTCAAGGGCGCGGGCTTTTTTGCGGCCATGGGCACGGAAAAGTCAAAGGGCACAAAGGTGTTCGCCCTGGGCGGCAAAATCAACAATACCGGCCTTGTGGAAATCCCCATGGGCACCACGCTGCGCGAAATTATTGAAGAAATCGGCGGCGGTATTCCCGGCGGTAAAAAGTTTAAGGCGGCGCAGACGGGCGGCCCCTCCGGCGGCTGCATCCCCGTGAGCTTGATTGACACGCCGATCGATTACGACAACCTCACCGCCATCGGCTGCATGATGGGCTCGGGCGGGCTGATTGTCATGGATGAAGACAACTGCATGGTCGACATCGCGAAGTTCTTCCTTGACTTCACGGTGGACGAATCCTGCGGCAAATGCTCACCCTGCCGCATCGGCACCAAAAGAATGCAGGAGATGCTTGAAAAAATCATTGAGGGCAAGGCCACGATGCAAGACCTCGAAAAGCTCGAGGAGCTTGCCCATTATATCAAAGAAAATTCCCTTTGCGGGCTTGGGCAGACCGCCCCGAACCCGGTGCTTGCCACCATGAAATTTTTCAAAGACGAATACATAGCCCATGTGGTTGAAAAACGCTGCCCGTCGGCGCAGTGCAAATCGCTGCTTCGCTATGTGATCGACCCCGAAAAATGTATCGGCTGCACGCTGTGCGCCCGGGTTTGCCCGGTTGACGCCATCACGGGCGAGCCGAAGAAGCTTCATGTGATCGATCAGGAAAAATGCATCAAATGCGGTGCGTGCATGGCGGCTTGCAAGCGCGTGCAGGCCATCAGCAGAATATAGAAAGGGGGAGAGAGCATGGATATGGTGAATATTAAAATTAACGGCAAAGAGCTGAGCGTGCCCAAGGGTTTCACAATTCTTGAGGCGGCACGGCAGTTTGGCCTTGAGATTCCGACGCTTTGCTACCTCAAAGAAATCAATGCCATCGGCGCCTGCCGCATCTGCTGTGTTGAGGTGAAGGGCGTGCGCAATCTGGTGACGGCCTGCGTTTACCCCGTCAACGAGGGCATGGAGATTTTCACGAACACCGAGCGTGTCAGGAACAGCCGCAAAACGACGCTGGAGCTGATTCTTTCCACCCATGACAAGCGCTGCCTTTCGTGCACCCGCAGCGGCAGCTGCGAGCTGCAGCAGCTCTGCAAGGAGTTCGGCGTTGACGACGAGGATTATTATCAGGGCCAGAACCCGCAGTATTCCTTTGACGACTCCGCCGCGCATATGATTCGCGACAATAACAAATGCATTCTTTGCCGTCGCTGCGTGGCCGCCTGCAATATGCAGGACATCAGCGTCATCGGCGTGAATGCCCGCGGGTTCGACACCCATGTCAGTTCCGCATTCGACAAGGACTTGGCGGACGTATCGTGCGTTTCGTGCGGCCAGTGCATCGTGAAATGCCCCACGGGCGCGCTGCTTGAGAAAGACGACAGCGATAAAGTGCTCGCAGCCATCAATGACCCTGAAAAATATGTGATCGTGCACGCCGCGCCTTCGATTCGCGTGACGCTGGGCGAGTGCTTTGGCATGCACCTCGGCACAAACGTGCAGGGCAAGATGGTTGCAGCTCTGCGCCGGCTTGGGTTTGACAAAGTGTTTGACACAAACTTTGCCGCCGACCTCACGATTATGGAGGAGGCCAACGAGTTTGTGGAACGCGTGAAAAACGGCGGCGTGCTGCCGATGATCACCTCCTGCTCGCCGGGCTGGATCAAATATTGCGAGCATTATTACCCCGAACTGATTCCCCATCTTTCAAGCTGCAAATCACCGCAGCAGATGTTCGGCGCGATCATCAAAACATGGTATGCCGAAAAAATGAACCTTGACCCGGCGAATATTGTGGTCGTGGGCATCATGCCCTGCACGGCGAAGAAGTTTGAGTCACAGCGTGATTATCAAAACGCCTCGGGCTACCCGGATGTGGACATTGCGCTCACCACGCGCGAGCTTGCGCGGATGATTGAAAGCGCGGGCATCTATTTCCCCAAACTGCCTGATGAGGAGTTTGACAACCCTCTGGGTGAGGCATCGGGCGCGGCGGCCCTTTTCGGCACCACCGGCGGCGTGATGGAGGCGGCACTGCGCACGGCTGTGGAAACACTGACGGGCGAGAGCCTGGAACGCCCCGATTTTACAGAGGTGCGCGGCACAAAGGGCATCAAAGAAGCCACATTCAATGTCGCGGGCATGGAAATCAATGTTGCGGTCGCGAGCGGACTTTCCAATGCGAAAAAAATCATGGAAAAAATCAAAGACGGCACCGCAAACTATCACTTTATTGAAATCATGGCTTGCCCGGGCGGCTGCATCAACGGCGGCGGCCAGCCGATTCAGCATGCGGTGGTGCATAACTTTGTGGATTTAAAGGGGATACGCGCGGGAGCGCTTTATGAAAAGGATGAGCATGAGAAAATCCGCAAGTCCCATGAAAATCCGGCAATCCAGAAGCTATACAGGGAATTTCTTGAAAAGCCCGGAAGCCGCAAAGCGCACAGGATTCTTCACACAAAATACACCCCCAGACCCAAATACAAATAATTTTGTTAAGAGCTGTGCCTGATGAAGCGGGCGCGGCTCTCTTATAGTAAATTAACTTGAAAACGAGCCAGCCTCCACGTGTAAAATCCCATATGTGTAAGGCTTTTACACGTGTTTTCCGGACGTTTTCTAAGTTAATTTACCTATATAAAAAGCACAGGAGAACAATATGGAACTGACAAGGCAGGAGC
>JAISXG010000043.1 GCA_031270605.1 Oscillospiraceae bacterium
CACGTTTGAAAGCACGGTTCGCCCATCCTCCACCACAGCTGCGGCAGTTTCGTCACAGGATGTTTCAATCGCCAGAATCTTCATCAGTCCGCCCTCTGTCCTCTTTCAAAAATAACGTCATAATATATGCATCCTCAGCGGGATCTTCATAAAAATCCTTCCGTTCCCCCACTTTTAAAAATCCCAAGCCGTGATATAAGGCAATCGCCGCGGCATTGGACTGCCGCACCTCAAGGCTCACAAAAGCGGTGCCGTCCTGCCTGCTTACAAAAATAAGCCGTTCCACAAGCGCTCTTGCAATGCCTCTTCGGCGAAAGCGCTCCCGCACCGCAACATTTGTAATATAAACCTCGCCCGCAATATTGTTCGCGCCCGCATACCCCGCAACCTCACCGTCAAAGTACGCCGCAAAAAAACGCGCATTGTCCTTTTCAAGCTCCGCCTCAAGCATCTCGCGCGACCACGGCACAGAAAAGCATTCTTTCTCAATTTCCGCTATCGTGTCAAGGTGCTCCTTTGCCATATCAACAACGCGAATACCCCACAAGACCATAAGCACATCCTCAAACATGTCCCAAATCGTCTTTGCCACCGTATCATATTTGCCCAAATCACCCCCAAAGGGGTCTGCAACCTCTTTTTTGGGCAAAAAAAGCTTATCCTTCGGCGCAAAGGGCTGCAGCGCGTAAAAATGGCTGCGCGCCATGCAAACGATCAAATCCGCCTCGTCAATATCATACTGCGTCAGCCGCTGCGCCCTGTGAGCCGAAATGTCCGCGCCGTATTGTGCGGCCGCCATCACGGCGTTTTGTGAAACCGCGTCCCCCGCAAAAGCGGAGAGGCCGGCGCTCTTCACCAAAACATCCGCCACACCGCGCCGTGCAAGAAACGTCCGAAACATCCCCTCGGCCATCGGACTGCGGCAGGTATTTCCCGTGCACACAAACAAAACGGTTTTCATGCGCACCCTCCCTTCGCTCAAAACAAATCTACGGGTTCCTATAAATGAACAGATGTTATCATACCATATCTGACTTTATAAAAAAAGAAGCTTTTTCCACAAATAGCAAGTCAAAAATCTCTGTGCTTTACATATAAATGATAATAGTACCAATTTGCCCAAACATCAAAAAACCAAGCAAAACAAACACGCTTGCAGAAGATAACCGGAGGATTCCTCCGTTCAAGAAAGGATGGTTCATCCATGGAAACCGTAAGACTCGGCAGCACCGGCGCAGATGTGGAGCTGCTCCAGCTCACCCTCACCAGGGCCGGTTTTTCACCCGGCGCCATAGACGGCGTGTTCGGCGCCGCCACCCGCCGCGCCCTTGTGCAATACCAGCAAAGCGCGGGGATTCCCGCAGACGGCATCGCAGGCCCCCAAACCTGGAACAGCCTCGTCAAATACATCCAGGGCTACACAACAAGGCAGCTCGTGCGCGGCGACACGCTCTTCAGAATCGCCAACACCTATAACACCACCGTGCGCGCCATCACCGGCGCAAACCCCGGCCTGAACGCAAACAACCTGCGCATAGGCCAAACCATCATCGTCCCCTTCGGTTTTCCTGTGGTGCCCACAAACATCAGCTACTCCTTTCATCTGACGACCTTTGTCATCAACGGCCTGCTCGCGCGCTATCCCTTCATCCGCACCACGGTCATCGGCCGCAGCGTCATGGGCAAAAACATCACGGCAATGATCATCGGCAACGGCCCGGTTGAGGTGTCCTACAACGCCTCCCACCACGCAAATGAATGGATCACCACCCCCGTAGTGCTCAGATATCTTGAGGAATACGCCGCGGCATATCGGGACGGCGGCACGATCTTTAACACCCCCGCCTCCACGCTTTACAACCGCACAACGCTCTATCTGATCCCGCTCGTGAATCCGGACGGCGTCGACCTTGTCAACGGTATCATCCGCAGCGGCCCCTATTACCGCACCGCCGTGCAAATTTCAGAGGACTATCCCGACATTCCCTTCCCCGACGGCTGGAAGGCAAACATCAGCGGCACAGACCTGAATCTGCAATACCCCGCCGGCTGGGAGCTTGCAAAAGAAATCAAGTTTGCTCAGGGCTTTACCTCCCCCGCCCCGCGTGACTTTGTAGGAACAGCCGCGCTCTCGGCGCCTGAAAGCCGCGCCATGCACCAGTTCACCAGCAATCATAATTTTTCCCTGATTCTCGCCTATCACACGCAGGGTGAGATTATTTATTGGAAATATCTTGACTACCTGCCCCCCCGCTCTCAGGAAATCGCGCTCAAAATGGGCGATGCCAGCGGCTACACGGTGGAGGAAACGCCCTATGCGTCCGGTCACGCGGGCTACAAGGACTGGTTCATCCAGCAATACAACCGCCCGGGCTATACCATTGAATGCGGCCGCGGCGAAAACCCCCTGCCGATTTCCCAGTTTGACCAAATTTACAGTGACAATGTCGGCATCATGACCCTCGGCATGACAGAGGCCTAAGCGACCACACCGTCTGTCTTTCAAACCCCCGGTATCTTTCCATATATTTTCAATCCAAACTTAACCGATAAATATTGACAAGTTTCGCGCATATGGTATATGGTAGAGATAACCTCTTTACTATAAGAACCAAAACTGAAAACTGTTTCACGGAAAGGACTGAGATTCTATGCCCGTTCAATTCTGGTCAGGCGACGGCGGCGTCCCCGGCGATTTTTCTTATGGCACGGTTCACATTCTGGCAGTTGTTTTCCTCGTTCTGCTCAGCGCGGCGCTGAGCGTGTTCGGCGCAAAAAAGATGAGTGAAACAGGGCGGCGCAAAACCGTCGTCACCCTCGCTGTTCTCGCGCTGGGGTTTGAAGTGTTCTGGCGCATCGTTTTTCTCGCCCGGGGCAAAGAGGCCATAGAACTTTATCCCTTCTATCCCTGCAACCTTGCGGGCCTGCTCGTTCCCGTCATCGCTCTCTCAAACAACAAAATCCTCAAGGAAATGTTCTATCTCTTCGCGTTCATCGGCGGCGTGGTCACCTTCGCGATCCCCGACGGCATTTTCACAAACCAATACCTTACCTTCCCCATTTTGAAAAGCATTCTGCAGCACTGCGCCATCATTATCCTTCCGGTCTTTGAATACTGCAACAAAACATACACCCCAAAATTCAAAAACTTCTGGCTGGCCATCTGCGGCATGCTCGTCCATCTTTTCAACAGCGAGATCATGCCAAAGCTTTTCGGGCAAACCGGCACAGACTACATCTTCCTGCGCAGCGGCCTGCCATTCGTCATCCCCGGTGTGCCCGGCTGGCTCACGCTCACCGTCTTTGCCATCATTATCGTGATTATCAGCTATGCGGTTCTCGATTTCAAAGGCTTCAAAGCCCTGTTCAAAAAATCTTAAAGCACTACAGCATTCACAAAAGGCGGAACATCATTTCGTTCCGCCTTTTTCCCGCAAAAAAACATTTTGCACCTGACATATCATTATTTTGTATTGACAACACAAAGGGACTATATTATAATATTTTCGCTGAATATTTATGCCGATGTGGCGGAAGTGGCAGACGCAAGGGACTTAAAATCCCTCGCTGGCAACAGCGTACCGGTTCAAGTCCGGTCATCGGCACCAAACGCACATAATCCAGCGTGTGATGTTTCAAAGCCGGAATACAATTATATTTACGAAAAAAGGTGAAACCGCATAGATATTGAAATTCGTCCCCTAAAACCGGATATGATTGATGATTATCTGAACTTTTTTGACAACGTCGCCTTTACCGACCACCCGGACTGGTCGCAGTGTTACTGCATGGCGTTCCACTGGAAGCGGGAGTGGGACGATGAGCCTGAACGCAATTTCCGCGAATGGGCGATTGATCTCATCAACGGCGGCGTGGCCCAAGGATATTTGGCATATTCGGATAGTAAAGTCGTCGGCTGGTGCAACGCAAATGATAAAAGTAATTATGCCGCATTGAAACATAATGTGAACCCCGACCTTTTGACGGACAATGATGATGCAAAGATAAAATCTGTGGTCTGCTTTCTTGTCGCGCCGAAACTGCGCGGGAAAGGTATTGCGACAAAACTGCTTGAACGCGTCTGCACTGATGCGGCGGTCAACGGTTATGATTTCATTGAGGGTTATCCTCCGTCCAGCGAATGCGATATGTATATCGCCCATCATGGAACAGTCGCGTTATTTGAGAAGTGTGGGTTTGATGTGTATAAACAGATTAAAAACGATTGTATTGTACGAAAATATTTAAGAGAAAATTGATGTATAGGTACAGTCGTTATGGACAACAGAACAAATTTTACAAAGTCGTATATGAAATGTGCTGCGGCGTATGGGGCAAGTTTTATTCCACATTCCGCGCAAGCGGAATATTTCACACGCCGTGAGGCGTATTTCACATCGGCGCAGCCGATATTTCACCGC
This sequence comes from Oscillospiraceae bacterium, assembly GCA_031270605.1. GTDB lineage: Bacteria > Bacillota > Clostridia > Oscillospirales > Acutalibacteraceae > JAISXG01. Next base: position 4,422 of record JAISXG010000043.1, read on the forward strand.
TGTAACGGCATCTTTTTTATAGTACCCTGCCAAAGCAAATGAATCCGAACCATCCAGCCGCAACCGGTGATGTGTTCGGACTTGTTCTTTCTTGCGGCAAATTTGCGGTGATACGACTGGCCATGAAACAAAAGTTGGAACAAAACCCCTCATATATTATGAATCCATCCTCATGCGGCGGCACCGCCGCACTAGAAAAATGCCCAAAAGGATACCGTTTGATTGAAAGGAGAGTGTTCATATGCCTGTAATGAACAAGCCTGAAAACGTGAAAGAGCAATATGCAAATGATAAGAACTTAGCCGCCAGAATAGCGCTGCATACCAAGCACAGCACAAATAAGCAAGGTTTCGTGCCCTGGCTGTTCGAGCAATATGACTTTTCTGAAAATGATCATGTTCTGGAGCTCGGCTGCGGCAACGGCGCCCAGTGGGAAGAAAGAATAAGCGCGTTGCCAAACGGATGCAAGCTGATTTTGTCTGATTTCTCTGACGGCATGGTCGAAGCCGTGAAAAATAAATATTCGCAGCATGGCAATGTTTCATTTGAAAAAATAGATATACAGGCCATCCCCCACCCGGATGAATCGTTTCATGCGGTTATTGCAAATCATATGCTTTATCACATAAAAAACCTGCCCAAAGCGTTATCTGAGGTGAAACGGGTTTTAAAGCCGGGCGGCAGGTTTTATTCCACAACGAACGGCAACGGCGGAATGCGGCCTTTTTTGCATAATGCCCTCAAGCACTTTCACCCGGAAACAACAGCCTTTACGCAAGAGTGGATTTTCAGCCTGCAAAACGGGGAGCCACTGTTAAAACAATATTTTTCCGATGTAAAAAGATACGACTATGAAGATTCCTTATCTGTCACAAAAACACAGGATCTGATTGATTGGCTGCATTCAACCGTTTCCATCGCCTCATTTTCAGAAAAAGATATTATTGGTTTGTTCGATTATTTTGAAGAAATCCGAAACAGAGACGGCGCAATAAACATCCCGCAAGAAAGCGGATTATTTATATCTGTTAAATAATCAGAGCCAACGACCATAGGTGTCATTATGAAAATCGGAACTGTAAAAATTAAAGGAAAAGCCGTTCTGGCCCCCATGGCCGGTGTGGCCGACCGTGCCTTTCGCGAGCTTTGCCGCTCCTACGGCGCGGCTTATTGCGTGGGCGAAATGGTCAGCGCAAAGGGCGTGAGCATGCACGACCGCAAATCAAAAGAGCTGATGTTCCTCTCAGACGCGGAACGCCCCTCGGCCATTCAGATATTCGGCAGCACATCGGACGTGATGGCCTTTGCGGCGAAAGCGGCCATGGCCTATTCGCCGGAAATCATTGACATCAACATGGGCTGTCCCGCCCCAAAAATCAGCCGGGGAGGCAGCGGCGCGGCGCTCATGCGCGACCCGGCACTGGCCGGTGAAATCATCAAAGCCGTTGTTGAGGCCGTGAGCGTGCCCGTCAGCGTAAAAATCCGCAAGGGGTGGGACGACGATCAAATCAACGCAGTGGAGCTTGCGCAAATCGCCGAGCAAAACGGCGCGGCCGCCATAACGGTGCACGGCCGCACGCGCGCGCAGATGTATGCCCCGCCCGTTGACCTTTCCATCATCCGCGCCGTGAAACAGGCCGTGTCGATTCCCGTTATCGGCAACGGCGACATCACTTCGCCTGAAAGCGCACGGCAAATGCTCCATGAAACCGGCTGCGACCTTGTGATGGTCGGGCGCGGCGCGCTGGGCAAACCGTGGCTCTTTTCACAAATCAACCAATACCTCGACAACGGCAGCTATGCCGAGGCCCCGCCGGTTGAGGAGCGCATGGCCGTCATGCTGCGGCACATAAAGACGATCTGCGCCTACCGCGGCGAAACAACGGGCATGAACGAGGCGCGCAAGCACGCTCTGTGGTACACAAAAGGCATCCGCGGCTCCGCAAATTACCGCAGCCGGCTTTCCTTAATTAAAACAAAAGAAGAAATAAAAGACATTGCCAATGAGATCATTGCAGCAACAAAAGACACCGCAAGAACAAATTTTTAAGCACGCTCAATGGCACACAAAAAGCCCTGCGCTCCATTCGGGTCGCAGGACTTTTCTTTTTACAAAATATTCTTCAAGGTCTCAACCGCATTGTTTTTTATATTATGAGCAGTCAGATACTCCTCCACACCGCCATAGGTCCGCCTGAAATACTCCAAAAACCTCCGCATGGAATCCGGGTCTGAACGAAACACATGCTGCGGAATATCCACCTTCATTTTAATAAACGGCTCCGCAAACGCGTCAAAATACGGCTTCATATTCTCATAGCTCTGCGCGTAGTCGGCAATAATATCCCCATCCACAACACCGTTGAGCAGCAGCAACAACGCGGCGACAACACCCGTGCGGTCCTTCCCTGCGGTGCAGTGAAACACCACGCCGCCCAACTGCGCGTGCTCTGCTATCAGCTCAAACACCCTTGTGAGCGGTGTGCCAAAATCGTCGACTATTTTGCGGTATAATTCTGAGATATCCTTTGGAATCACATCAAACAGATTTTCGGGGTTCAGGTCGTCGCTCAGCGGCAGGCTTTCATAGCCAATGTCCTCATGCACATGCAACGGATACTCGCTCGATTCGGTTTCATGCGCAGAACGCAAGTCAATTACAAACCGAATGCCCAGTTGCTTAAAAAGCGCAATATCCTCGTCCGTCAACTTTGAAAGGCAGTCAGAACGAAACACACGGTTTTGTTTGGTTATTTTGCCGCCGTGCCCATAAAACCCGCCCAAATCCCTGAAATTCGGGCAGCCCTTCATTGCAATCAATGCCATCTGTATAATCCATCCTTTCGCTGCAAAACCAAATTATATGGTGTCATAGATAAAAGAGAGCTTCGCACGCCGCAGGGGCGTGCGGAGCCTCAAGAATTGTTTCAATTTCATGCGCCAAAGTCCGTTTGCAAACACGCTTCAAGGCATTAGCCCAAAACATCCCAAATCGACCCGCGCGTTGTCGGGACCTGGGTTTCAGGCTCACGCCAAACATTAATATAGACCGTCGAGCCTTCCATCACCATGCTGCCGATTGCCGGCTGCGTGCCCTCGACTGTTCCCGCGGCGTGTGTTCCGTCATTATATTTCGGCGAGCGCTCGCAAACAAGCCCCAGCGCTTTCAGCTGCGCTTCTGCGCTTTCATAGGTCAAGCCTGAAACATCGGGAATCGTGACCTGCCGCGGCCCAATGCTCACATAAAGCTTCAGGGCGGTGCCTTTGGCAACCTGCGAATTCTGTTCAATGCTTTGCCGAAAAATAACGCCCACGTCATACTCCATAGTATTCTCATCAACAAATTCAAAAACAAAGTCCTGCACATAAGCGGGAGAATTCTCAACCGAAGAGCGCGTCTTGCCCACAAAATCCGGCACCGTGCGCATCGCTAACGTGCCGCCCTCGGTAACAGAGGTGCCGTCGCCGTCGAACAGCGCATCAAACGCGCCCCGTTCATTGAGCAAATAGCCGCCAATTACCAAAACGGCGCAAAACAATACCGAAAGCAATACCAGCATTGTAACCTTCAGGCCCTTATCCGGGGACTGTTTCGGTGAAGAAGCAGCGGCAGGCACTGCGGCCACGGGCGCTGGGGGCGCGGCGGGGGCGGGTGCAGCCGCCGAAGCGTTTGTTGCCCGCGGGCGGGGAACCGGAGACTGTGCGGACTGCGGTTGGGTCCTCACAGGGGCTGTGGTGCGCACCGCGGCAGGCTGCGAAGGTGCGGCGGCCAAGAGCTCCGCACGCAGCTGCTCGATCGTTTTTGTTCTGTCCTCCGGCAACACCTGCAATGCATTGATCATTGCATTCATCACAAAAGAGGGCAATCGCTCCGCGAAGCGCGCAGGAATCACAAGCGTATCATTCGCGGCGCGTTTGGAGGAGTCCAGCGGAACAGCGCCGATCAACATCCGGTAAAGCAGCGCGCCAAGGGCATAAACATCCGTCCATGTGCCCTGCTGCAAATCAATGCCGTATTGCTCCAGTGCCGCAAAGCCGTCAACAAGCTCGGCATTCAGCTCGCCCACGGCGGAACGCACCTGCCAAATGCTGAAACCCGAAATACGCAGCCGCCCGTCGCGGCAAACGATCAGGGTGTTTTGTGAAAGCCCCCGGTGAATAATGCCCGCATTGTGCAGCGCCCCAAGCGTTGACAAAACCGGCACAAGCAGCACGCGTAGCTGCTCCCATGACAAATACCCCGACGGGGAACGCAGAATATAGTCCCGCAGGGCCACGCCTTCAATATATTCAGAAACGGCATAAACCGTATTGTTCTCTTCCACAATGTCAATCACAGGAAACAGCGCCGAAAGCCCGCGCATTCTCGCAAGCTTGCGCCACAAATCCAAAAAGCCCTGCATACAGTCCGCAAACACATATTCACAGCCGCTCATCACATGCAGCCAGGGATTCCCCTCGGTTCTGGACGTAATTGCGTCGGGCAGATACTCCCTCACCGTCACGGGAACATTGCGGTCAATATGCCAGGCGATATATGTAGCCCCGTCGCCGTTGCTGTCCAAAACCTTGCCCAGATAATAGCGCCCGTCAATCTTCGTCGCGGCGGGAAGATACGGCAAAGGCTGTGCCGTGCCTCTTTTGTAACCGCAGAAAGGGCATTGGTGTGCAGAGCCGATATCCTTCATGCAGCCCAAACACAAATTGTTAAGATTCTCCATAACCGCACACTCCAATTTTGCGATATCACAGAAATGCCTGTTGAACAAACGCACCCAAAGCGCGTTTGTTCAACAGATTTAATTTATCAAATTATCTGAAAGATGTCAAGCCCGCCGCAACACGCAGAATGGTCCTCGCGTCAGATGCGGTCACACTGCCGTTCTTATCCGCGTCACTGGCAGTCTTCGCATGCGGTGAAAGTGTTATCAGCTTTGCAGAAGCGCGCAGCGCAAGTCTCGCATCCTCGGCCTCCACCTTTCCGTTGCCGCTCACGTCACCCATGTTGCGCACAACGTCACGCACAAAAGAAAAGCTGAATTTGTTGTCCCGTGCATATTTCATAATACTGGAATCAGTATATTTGACATCGTCATGATTGTCAATAGCGATCTGAAAACCGCTGACGCGTGAAACCGTTTTTGAGTCCCAATTATAGATATACCCAAAGGCATAATCTCCAATTTTCTTGACTCGGTCACTCACCTGAACTTTTTTCAAATTGGGCAGGGAAATAAACGCCATATCATCAATATCCGTCAGCCCTGAACCAAGCGTGACCTCCTTTAACGCCGCGCATTCGCCAAAGGCCCAATAACCGATTTTTGTCACACTGTTCGGAATTTTGATGCTTGCCAGCGCATCGCACTTTGAAAAAGCCCCGCGGCTGATTTCAAGCAGCCCCTCAGGCAACACAACGGCAGAAAGCTTTGCGCAGCTCAAAAAAGCGTCGATACCGATTGTTTTGACGGTGGCGGGCACGGTATACGTGCCGGTTTTGCCCATCGGGCACAAAATCAGATTTTGCTGCGCCTTGTCGAGCAACGCTCCGCCTGAAGAAGAAAAAACCATATTCTCTTTAACAACCAAAATATTTTCAAGCGCAAAACACCGCGCGAAAGCGGTTGGACCGATATAGCTCACACTGGCGGGAATCTGAATGAATTTGAGGTTCGCACACTCATAAAAAGCGTCTGAAAAAATGGCGGAAAGCCCGTCGGGCAGCACAATTTCCTGAAATTTTGAAAAATCAAACGCGCCGTATCCGATCACCTCAACATCATCGGGCACAACCTCTTTTGAGGTGCTGTCGCCCTTATATTTAATTAGCACCTTGTTCACAATCACAAAATCACCCTTATAATTACTGAGCCATTTCGTGCCCGCAAATGCATAGTCGCCAAAATGCTTGACAGACGGAGGAATCACGAAGTCTTGAATAAAATCCTTGTTTTTAAAACACGAATCCTTGATACTTGTCACTGGGTGACCGCTGATAGATCCCGGAATAGTGACGGTTGTGGCCGATCCTGTATACCCCGTAATTTGAATTTCAGAGCCATCCTGAATGAACTCGTACTGAAAATCATTGTAATTTCCGGCGGCAAAGGCCTCAAGCGGAGCCACGCAAAGCAGCATAATCAAAAGAAAAACAATCATTTTTGAAATTTTTTTCATTTCTTTTCCTCGCTTTCAATCTTAACAAAACGGCAACTCTAACATTCGTCGTTTTTATGTATGCAAAATATGTTTATATCAAAGCAGCGGCATGTTCGGGTTGCCAGCACATGTGCAAAAAAATATACGCCGCGTGGCGCGAAACAAGCAAAAAGATGAGCGTTCTGGCATTGCCCGGGCAAAAAACATTGCCCCATTTTCGCACCTGCCGCGAGCTGTTCCCCATTGGTTTGCGAGGCAGGCTGTATTTATATATCAAAATATGAAAATATTAATCTTTATATATCATAATAAATCATGCCCTTCTTGTCAATAGAAGGAGCATTACAAACAGTTACATCCACATTACAAT
>JAISXG010000004.1 GCA_031270605.1 Oscillospiraceae bacterium
TTCGCAAAACAAGGCAAAAAATTGCAGGAATACTTGCCGTATTGCAAGATTTTTTAACGCAGATTTGCGGAAAAATATCCGTCTTTTGGGCAAGTTGTCATTTTACAAACAAGGCCTAACTTCAAGACAGAGTATGCTGTGAACGAAACAGGGTTAACAGCGCTTGCATCCGCTTATATTCTTTTCTTGCAAGCCATGCCACAAGCAGCCCCAAGGCAAGCAAAACCGCGCCGCACAACAAGATGGCCGCCATGTTGCCGCTTTTTATCCCTCCGTAAAGCACAATTCCCAAAACCAGCAGGCAAACACTGTAAATCGAAAGGACTTTTTGCAGGTAGCTCCAGTATCGGGTGAAAAAATCATTTGGATTGGGTTCGGCCTGAAAATCCGCCGCGGGTATTTCGTCAACCGAAAGCGCGGGCGGGACGCACTTTTTTGTTTCCGGGCTGATAACCGCTTTTTTGTAGGAAACAAAAACCGCGGTATCGTCTTCTATGTGCAGAGGATGTTTTGCCGAGATGGTGTAAGGGCGTATATTCTTATGCCAGCCGGAATCCGTGTCCATAAAAATGGTGGAAAAAATTCCGCGCAAAACGCAGGTGCATGCCAGCAGAAGCAACGAACGCGCCATATTCTTTTTCTTGGTGGGAATTTGAAAGATCTCAAGGGTGTAATCCTCCGGCGCGTTGATTTCAAACGAGCATTCAAAATGGTCAAAATCCACTTCCTGTTCCTGCCCGTTAACGCGCAAAAAGAAAGAGTCGCCTTGTGAAAGCCTGCATTGGACGTTCAGCCGCATGTCTATTCCCCCTACTGTCATTTCATCAGATTTGGTGCTGTAACTTTATCTGTGTATGTTTATAAAATCTCGTTTTTCAGCGGCTTTCCGTTGAAATAGGCGTCCATGTTCTCAAACGTGGTCGCGGCGATCTGCCCCAGAGCCTCGTTGGTCAGAAACGCCTGATGCGAGGTCACGAGCACGTTCGGCATGGTCACAAGCAGGCGCAGCACGTCGTCCTGAATAATTGTTTCCGAATGGTCCTCATAGAAAAAGTCGCTTTCCTCTTCATACACATCCAAGCCCGCGCCGCCGATGATGCCCTGCTTGATCGCGTCGATCAGCGCGTCGCTGTCGATCAGCGCGCCGCGCGAGGTGTTGATGAGATAAACGCCCTTTTTCATCAGCGCGAGGTTTTCTTTGTTGATGATGTGATAGGTGTCTTTCGTGAGCGGGCAGTGCAGGGAGATAATGTCTGCGCGCGAGCAGAGGGTTTCGAGATCGGTGTATGTGACGTCGTCCCTTGACGGGTAGGGATCGTAGGCCAGCACGTTCATGCCGAAGCCCTTGCAGATGTCAATGAATACGCGGCCGATTTTGCCCGTGCCCACAACGCCGATGGTCTTGCCGTGCAAATCAAAACCCATCAGGCCGTTGAGCAGAAAGTTGTATTCCCTTGTTCTGTTGTATGCTTTATGAATTTTGCGCACAAGCGTCAGCAGCAGTGCCATGGTGTGTTCGGCGATGGCATAGGGTGAATAGTCCGGCACACGCACAAGCTTGAGCCGCCCCTTGGCCGCGCCTATGTCCACATTATTATAGCCCGCGCTGCGCATGGCAAGCAGGCCGATGCCGTGGCGGCAGAGCGCGTCGACGGCCGCCGCGTCGATGTTGTCGTTCACGAAGGCAACCACGGCGTCCATGCCGTGGGCGAGCACCGCCGTCCTTGCGTTTAGCTTGCCCTCAAAATAGATGATTTCATAACCGTATTGCTCATTGAGGCGGTCAAAATGGATTTTATCATATGGCTTTGTGTCATAGAACGCGATTTTTTTCATGTTTATAACCGTCCTTGCGTATATCGTTTTTATTAATCATTTTTTTAATACACTTTAATATAAAGTATATCGGAAAAACTTGTATTTATCAAGTTGTTATGGAAACAATTCTCAAAAGATGAAAGCACCGCCGGCTGCAGCCGCCGCCGTGGCAAAACCGTATATGCAAAAAGGGAATCCCCCTTGGCTTGAAGGGCCAAGGGGGACAAATTCATAAAACGCTAAAAGAGAATTCAGAAGGCGCTTTTGTCAACAGTGACGGTGACATTCATAAGCAGGGTTTTGCTTGGGTGTTGGGTGTTATAACTGTAGGTAAGAGTGTCCGGCACATCGTCAAGAGAATCAAACACAATGCCTGCCGCGGTTGCCGTGCCCGCGGAGAGAACTAAAACGCGTGTGGGTGAATAGTTGATGCCCGGCAGTGCGATAAAATATTCACCGTTTTCATATTGCAGCGGGAGGGTGGTCTGCTGATCCTGCACTGTCAGAAATATGGTGGTAAGGTTCGGGTTTGCGCTGAGATCCAGCGTGGCAAGCGCATTATAAGGACAGTTCAGGCTTGTGAGCGCTGTGTTGTTGGAAAGATCCAGTTCAGTAATTGGATTGGAGGCACAGTTCAGCCACAACAGATTTGTGTTTTGTGAAACATCTATTGCAGTAAAATTGTTACTGCTGATAAACAATGTTTCTAGAAGCAGATTGTTGCTGACATCAAGGGAGGTAAGGTTGTTTTCAACTGCAAGCAATACCTCCAAATCCTGATTGCTGCTGATATCCAGTGAGCCAATGGGGTTTTGGGCGATTGCTAAGTATTTCAGGTTTGGCAGAATGCTGGGGTCGAAGGATGTGATCCCATTGCCCATACAGGCGAACATTAGAAGTGCAGTATTGTTGCTGAGGTCCACAGCCGGAAGGTCGTTGTAAGAATAATTCAATGTTTCCAACGCCGTGTTCCCACTGATATCCAAGGCTGCCAGCTCGTTATAGCTGCAATCCAAAAATGTCAGGGCGCCGTTGCCGCTGATATCCAGAGCCGTCAACGCGTTCTCATAGCATTCCAGCCGGTCAAGGTTTGAAAAATAGACAATGCCGGTCAAATCCTCAATTCCCATTGCGGACACATCAACGCTTGACACCACAAGGCGTTCATAGCTTGAAAGGTAGCCGTCGCTGTCTGTGTCATAGTTTGCCGCGACATAGGCCCGCCAGATAGCGTCTGGGAAGGTTGTTGCGTTGATGGGTACGGGGCTTTGCGGGATGTTGTCGTCAATTGTCGCCGTGACCTCCATGTACTCGGTCCCGTATGCCCAATCAATGTCATAGCTATAAGTAAGCGTTTCGGGCACATCTTGCAGCGAGGCAAACTCAATGCCCGCCGCGGTAGCCGTTCCGGCAGAGAGGTTTGAAACGCGTGAGGGCGAATAGTTCGGGCCGGGCAGTTCAACGAAGTATGTGCCGTTTTCATATTGCAGCTCGAGGGTGGGAGTTTGCGGGCTAGTCATAAACAATATCACGTCTGGGTTGTTGCTGAAATCCAGAGTTGCAAGCTGATTGTTTTGGCAAAGGATCGCCAACAATTTTGTGTTGCTGCTGAGATCAAGGAATGTGAGCGCATCATCATAGCCAAACAACATTTGAAGATTTGGGAAGTATTCAATTCCTGTTAAGTCAGAAATGGGCAGATTGGAAGGCGCCATGCTGGTTATCGTTGCACGCTCCTGCAGAGAAAGGAAGCCGTCGGAGTTCGCGTCAAAGAGCGTCACACCTGCTCTGCACACGTTGTCGGGGAAGTTTTGGGCATCAATTGCGATCAATCCTTCATTTGTAACGGTCACATCAATGATCACAGGCTCCTCTGACCATTCGGGGTCATAAGAATAAGTAAAGGAATCCGGCACATCATTAAGAGAGTCAAACCTGATGCCCGTCGCGGTGGCCGTGCCGGCCGAGAGATTTGAGACCCTTGAGGGCGAATAGCCGCTGTCTGTAATTTCAAAATAGTATGCCCCGTTGATTTCGGTTATGTCATAGGTCGGGTATTGGGAACCGGCGTCTAAGGAGTCATATAAGTTTGTGTTAGCGCTGACATCCAAAGCAGACAGGTAGTTATTTGTGCAGAGCAGATAGGTCAGGTTTGGAAAGCCGCTGACATCCAGTTCTGTCAGCCGGTTGCCGCTGCAAAATAATTCATTCAGATCCGTGATATTGCTCAGATCTAATTCTGTCAAAAAGTTGGAGTGGCAGCGTAATGCCTGTAAATCGGTGTTGGCGCTCAAATCCAGCTCTGTGAGAAAGTTTCCGCTGCAATCCAGATTTCGCAGGATTGTGTTGCTGCTGATGTCCAGAGCGTCAAGGCGATTAAAGCTGCAATAGAGGCTTGTCAGTGCGGTGTTATTGCTGACGTCCAGAGAAGTGAGATAGTTTATATCACATTCCAATAAGGTAAGTGCCGTATTATTGCTGACATCAAGGGATGTAAGGCGGTTGAAGCTGGCATAGAGCTCTGTCAGGGCAGTGTTGCCGCTGATGTCCAATGATGTGAGCAGGTTTGCGCCGCAGTACAACACGGTAAGATTTGTGAAATATGCAATGCCTGTCAGGTCTGTGATGGACATGGAATCCACCTCAACGATTGTCACTGCTTCGGCCTCCTGCTCGGAGAGGTAGCCATCACTGTCTGCGTCAAAATTCGCCGTAACATAATCCCGCCAGATAGTGTCGGGGAAGGTTGTTTCATTGATTGGCACGGGATTTTGTGGGATGCCGCTGTCGATTGTCGCCGTGACCTCCATGTATTCGGTTCCGTATGCCCAATCGATGTTATAGCTATAGGTAAGCGTTTGGGGCACGTCCTGCAGTGAGGCGAACTCGATGCCCGCCGCGGTGGCCGTTCCGGCAGAGAGGTTTGAAACGTGTGAGGGCGAATAGTTCGGGCCGGACAGTTCAACAAAATATGTGCCGTTTTCATATTGCAGCTCGAGGGTGGGGGTTTGCGTACCGGCCTTGAATATTTGCAATCCGGTATTTGCACTTACATCTAATGTGCTGAACTTGTTATTCAAACACAATAAATATGAGAGTTGCAGATTATTGCTGAAATCCTCTCCTGTGAGCAGATTATTGGAGCAGTTTACACCAACCAGATTTGTATTATTGCTAATATCCAAAGAGATCAATTCATTATTCTGACAGAAAAGAATGAACAAAGCGGGGTTATCACTGAAATCTAGGGATGAAATATCATTATTATAGCAACTTAAAAACTGAAGGTTCGTAAAATATTCAATACCTGTCAAATCGGTAATAGATTCAGAAGCCACGTTAATGGCGGTAACGGTCAATATCTCCTGTTGTGATAACGAACTGTCATTATCTAAATCAAAACTGTTTAATACATATGCTCTCCATGCGTTGTCAGGAAAGTTTGCTGCATTAACCGCGAGAAGATCGGTTTGAGCGACGGTTACTTCAAGCTTGTTTGAACCGTTACTCCAGTTTGTGTCATAAGAATAACTGAAAGAACTTGGTATATCATTGATTGAGTCGAATTTTATTCCTGTTGTGGTTGCTGTTCCTGAAGACAATGAAGAAACCCGGGAGGGAGAATAGCTACTGTTCGTGATTATAAAATAATATTCACCGTTTTGTTCTTCTAGATCAAAAACAGGAATTTGAGAACCGGCATCCAGTTCTGAAAGCGCATTATTGGTGCTGAGGTCTAAGGCTGGAAGCTGATTGAAAGAGCAACGTAAGGTCTGTAAGTTTACTTGATTACTCAAGTCCAGATCTGTGAGGTAATTTGCTCGACAATCAAGGGAATAGAGAAGAAGATTGTTGCTGACATCTAACTCCGTAAGCTGAGTACTACGGCAATCAAGAAAAGACAGCTGAGTGTTGTTGGTGATATCCAGAGTTGTAAAGCTGTTGTTGTTACACTCCAAAAAGGATAATAAAGGATTATTGTTCGTATTTAGCTCTGTCAGTTTATTTCCAGTGCAAGACAGCGATGAAAGCTTTCCGTTATGGCTGATGTCTAAAGAGATAAGCAAATTATAGCTGCAGTCAAGAAGTTCAAGGTTTTCAGCGCTGCTAAGATCCAAAGATGTAATTGGATTTACCGCACAAGATAGAGAAATAAGTTCTGCAACGGTATTAAAGGATATGGATGTGAGTTGATTCATATTGCATGATATGTACTCTAATAAGAGATTATTATTAAGGTTTAATGCGTCAATATTGTTATTCGCACAGTCCAAATTTTTAAGAGATGTTTGGTTGCTTACATCTAAAGAAGTAAGTTGATTGTTGTGACAATAAAGAGTTTCCAAATCTGGATTGTTGGTGATGTCTAAAATAGTAATCAAATTATTATAACAATATAACCATTGTAGTGCAAAATTATTATTTACATCCAATGTAGAAAGCCTATTTTTAGAGCAATCTAGATATTCCAGTGCTGTGTTATTACTTATGTCGAGCGCTGTAAGATTGTTTTCAAAACATGACAACGATTTTAATGCCGTATTATTACTAAAATCTAATGTTTCTAAATCGTTTCGATAACAATCCAACGCCTCCAGGTTTGGGAAATATGCAATGCCTGTCAAATCTGTGATTGACATAGAACTCACAGAAATGTTCGTTACCGCTTCGGCCTCCTGCTTGGAGAGGTAGCCGTCGCTGTCTGTGTCAAAATGCGCTGACACATAATCCCGCCAAACACTGTCGGGGAAGTTTTGGGCGTCGATTGCGATATCGCCGGAAGCAAGAGCATAGAAATTTATGTTGGTTATGGTCAAAAGCATGAAAACAGCTGTTAAAAGAGAAATTGTTCTTTTCATTTTTCTGAGTCCTTTCTTTTTTAGATTTTGTGGAACAAGTCCGCAATGCGCTCAGCAACCTCAACGCAAGCAATCGCCGATCGCATTCGGCTTCGCCGTTTGCCGCTGCGATGAATGCGCACGAGGACCGCCGCGCGCGGACTTTGCGTGAACCCTTGCCCGCCGCCGTGGTTTTGCAGCGAAAGAAAACCTTTTGAACGGTACTCTTTGCAAATGAATGTCAGCCGCCACCTCCGTTTTGAAAATTTTTATGTTTCGGACAAGGGCAATCACCTCCTTTTGATTTTTGTTATTATAAAATGAAAATATAATTTTAATGAATATTCTGCTTGCTGGCCATTGATTTTGAGGTATATTGTTCTTATTGAAACATGAATATAACAATAAATGATATTATATTTCTATTATACATAAATTATTGTATAAATCAACCTTTTTTGTAAAATTTTTACATCTTTATTTTATTATTATAATATTATTGTAATAAGTTTAATAATTATTAATATATCAATAATATCATATAATATTCCATATAGTTTAAATATATAATTATAATAAAAAATAAATAATTTTGGGTAGTTTTGCAATTTTTCGGCAAAGGATATGTCAAAGTATGATTGTCGAATTGTGATGAAAAAACGCAAAAAGTGTCAAAAGATTTTTCGATAAGATTTTCTTATTTCATTGTAATTCGTAGAAAAATATGGTATAATGACGAAACATTCTGCAAAAGGATTTTCATAAAATTGTTTATATTAACAAAACATATGATCTGTGATGTAAAAGATTACTATAAAAAGAAGAAGGGCGTGGGACAATGGAGTATGCTGCCCATGTGAAACAGGTCAATGGCGAACGGTTCGTGCAAACGATGCGGGCGCATCTGCGCAAGACTGCGGAATATGCCGCCGCGAATCTTAAAGGGGCAAATCTGGAAAAAACGGGCTATTTATGCGGCCTGCTTCATGATGCGGGCAAATACACGCAGAAATATTGTGACTACATAGAAAAAGCCGCGCGGGACGAAGATGTTGTGCGCGGCTCTGTGAATCACACCTTCGCGGGTGTGATTTTTGCGTTGGAGCGGTGGCATCAACCAAGCCAAAACACGCCGCAGGTCGCGCTGTTGGCGGCGGAGCTGATCGCCTATGCCGTCGGCGCACACCACGGCGAATTTGACATTGTGGGCACAAACTGTCAAAACGGATTTTTGCACAGGCTTGAAAAAGACCGCGCCGAGCTGCATTATGACGAGGCGATTGACGCGTTTCTGACCGATGTTTCATTGACGGAGCTGGACGGGTTGTTTGCGCAGGCGGTTTGTGAAATTGAGGCCGCCGTCGCCGCATTGCAGCCGGTTGCCGGCGGTGACCGCTCCCTGCATTTTTATCTTGGCATGCTGGCGCGGCTGCTTTTGTCTGCCCTGATTGACGCAGACAGGCAGGATACGGCCGAGTTTGAATTCGGCTTTTCTTTTTCGCCAAAAGACGTCCCACCGGGATTCTGGAGCGAAAACCTCACCTTTTTTGAGTCGGAAATGGCTAAAATTACCGGCGACTCTTCCCTCAACCGGGCGCGGGCGCAAATCTCTGATTTTTGCTATGAAAAAGCGTTTGCCCCGGCGGGAATCTATCGTCTCAACGTGCCCACGGGCGGCGGCAAAACCCTTGCCACTTTGCGCTATGCCCTCGCCCACAACAAGGAGCATGCAAAAAACCGTGCGATTTTTATCATTCCGCTGTTGAGTGTCCTTGAGCAAAACAGCGGCGTAATTTCTGACTATGTCAAAGACAAAGGCAGCATTTTGGAGCATCACTCTAACGTGGTGCAGGAAAAAAAAGAGGCGCACGGCGAGCTGGAGCCTTATGAGCTGCTCACGCAGACCTGGGGCAGGCCGATTGTTATTTCCACGTTGGTGCAGCTGCTGAATTTGCTGTTTTCACACAAAACAACCGACATCCGCCGCATGGTCTCACTCATTGACAGCACGATTGTGATAGATGAAATTCAGTCACTGCCGCTGAAAACCGTTTCACTGTTCAATCTTGCCATGAATTTTCTGTCTGCCGTGTGCGGCACCACGGTCGTGCTCTCTTCCGCGACGCAGCCGCGGTTTGACGCGGCGAAATACCCCGTTCGGTTTGCCGAACAGGCGGACATTGTCACGCTTGACGAGGAACTGCTGCGGCCGTTTCAAAGAACCGAGATTGTGGATTGTTGCACAAAATACGGCATGGAGGAAGAGGAACTGGAGGACTTTGCGGCAGAAATCTGTGAAAGCAGCAGGTCTTTGCTGCTGATTTGCAACACAAAATCCACGGCAAAAGCAATGTTTTCCCGGCTTGAGCGGCTGAAAAAAGACGGCTGGAATGTCTTTCACCTCTCAACCTTTATGTGCCCGGCGCACCGTAGCGAAACGCTTGCGAACATCAATCGGAGCCTTGACACAAAAAGCGAAAAAACGCTTTGCGTGGCAACGCAGCTTGTTGAGGCGGGCATCGACTTTTCTTTTGAAAGCGTCATCCGGGTGCTCGCGGGGATGGACAGTGTTGCGCAGGCCGCAGGCCGCTGCAACCGAAACGGGGAATTCTTGAAGCTTTGCAGGGTCTATATTGTGAACCTTAAAAACGAACCCCTGCGCAATTTAAAAGAAATCAAAACCGCGCAGGACCACGCCGCCTCTTTGCTTGAAAACTTTTCTAAAGATCCTCTGCGTTTTCAAAACAGCCTGCTCAGCGCCCCCGCCGTCAGCGCCTATTACGGTTCGCTGTTTGCCGACAAAAATGTGCGCGTTGGAATGGACTACCCGTTACCGCATGGCAAAAAATACACCCTGTTTGATTTGCTTTCGGACAATGCCGAATGCACACAGGGCAGCCTGAGCAAAAATCAGGGCTTTTTGCTCAAGCAGGCCTTTCGCACGGCGAACGGCATATTCAAGGTCTTTGTAGTGAACACGTCGGACATCATCGTGCGCTTAGGTGCCGGGAAAGAGCTGATTGCGGACTTGTGTTCGGAAAAAGCAAAACATGACATGGCCTTTTTGTTTTCGGTTGTTGAACGGGCCAAGCCCTATACCGTCAGCGTGTTTGAATACACCAAAAAAAAGCTGGAGGAGAACGGATTGCTCAAACAGCATGAAAACAGTTATTTTATCACACTCAACCCCCGCGGCTATAACGACGCGACGGGGCTTGATGTGAACGGCGATTATCACATTGGCAACAGTCATTTTGAAGGAAAGGAGGAGTTTTGATGCAATACAAAAATAGCGTTTCGTTTCAGGTTTGTGGCGCATACGCCCTGTTTTCAGACCCGATCACGCGCGTGGGCGGCGAAAAATTTTCTTATCAAATTCCCACCTATGAAGCCGTCAAAGGCATCTTGCACAGCGTTTATTTCAAGCCGACCATCACATGGGTCATTGACTCGGTGCGGGTGATGAACCAGATTCAAACCGAAACCAAGGGCATCCGCCCCATCAAGTATAACGACGCGAAGAGCAACGACCTTTCATATTACACTTATCTCAAGGATTGCCGCTATCAGGTCAAGGCGCATTTTATCTGGAACGAAAACCGCAGTATTGAATTTAAAGACGACCAAAACGAGCACAAGCATTTTCAGATTGCACAGCGCATGATTGAAAAAGGCGGGCGGCGCGACATCTTTCTTGGCACGCGGGAGTGTCAGGGCTATGTGGAGCCCGTGGAGTTCGGCGAGGAAACAGGGTTTTATGACCAAACGCCCCGGCTCGATTTCGGCATGATGTATCACGGTATTACCTACCCCGATGAAGCCTATTCGGACGAAACAAAGGGCGCGATGAGCGTTCGTTTGTGGCGTGCGGTGATGCGGGCGGGCGTGATTGAGTTCGCACCCCCTGAGGACTGCATTCACAAAAAGGTGCGTGATATGGAGATGAAGGTCTTCTCCCAAGACGAAAATTTCACGGGGCTTGCGGAATTTCAGGCAACAGAATTTGAATAAAAGGAGGTGGAACAATGGCATGGATGTCTGTGCTTTATCGCACATACGAAAACAACAGCCATATGGCAGGCAAGACAGTGGCGGGCGCAAAGCCGCTCTCTCCGGTGTCGCATTCTGTAGAAAAAACACATCTTTTGGTGCAGCTTTCTTCAGAAGGGGAGTTTGTGGATGCGATAGTAGATGATTTAAAAATCATCATTCCCGTAACCGAGTCTTCCGCTTCGAGAACCAGTGGCATCGTCCCCCATTGTCTGTGTGACAATCTTGCGTATATTGCCGGGGATTTTGCTGTGTATCTTGCCAGCCCCAAAGAAGCAAGCAAGGCGCAGAAAAAATTTGAAGCATATATGGAGCAGCTTGCGGCATGGGCGCACTCTCCTTACTCTTATCCCGTTGTGGATGCGGTGTTTGCATATCTTTCTAAAAAAGAGTTGATTGCAGACCTTGTAGGCAAAGGGATAATCACATTACAGAATGGCCGGTTTGACAGTGGAAAACTGAATAAGATAGACTATGACAAGGTGATGGTGCGGTTTTGTGTTAACACCGCCGAGAGGATTGTGAACAGTTGGGAAGACGTTGGCTTGATGGACGCTTTTATTCAATACTATGCTCAAACACAAGAAAACCGATGGAATACCTGTTTCTTAACAGGGCAGCCTGCCGTTATCAGTGAGAACCATCCCAAAAATATCGTTGCCGCAACTTACGGTGCCAAACTGGTTTGTGTCAATGACAGCAATTATGTATACCGGGGGCGCTTCGTCGCTCCTCAGGAAGCATTAACGGTGAGCTATGACGCCTCTCAAAAAGCCCACGCAGCGCTGACATGGCTTGTTTCAAATCAAGGGGTGACTATCGGCACAAAAGACACCCGCACCTATGTTTGCTGGAACCCGAACGGCAAGCCGGTTCCGTTCGTGCTGGGTTCCGACAGTATTTTTTCAGGCAAAGAGGAAGAAAACGACCGCCCCAACACTGTGCCCGCGTTTCAGGATAAGCTGAGAAAAACCCTCAGGGGCTATGCAAACCGGCTCACAGAAGCGGACGACGTTGTGCTGATGAGCCTTGAGGCGGCCACGACCGGGCGGCTTTCCATCACCTATTATAACAGCTTGCCGGGCTCCGACTTTCTCGCGCGTATCGACCGCTGGGGAAATAGCTGCAACTGGCGCTACCGCAGAAAGAAAAAAGACGAGGACCGGGGCTATGACCAAATTGAAACGCCCACGTTTGAGCAAATCGTCAAATGCGCGTTTGGCACCCAGCAAGGCAATTTTGTGGATGTGGACGACAGGGTCCTGCGCGAGCACACGCAGCGCCTTGTGCACGCAATGCTCACCGGCGGCAAGGTTCCAAGCGACATTGTGCGGGCGGTTGCGGCGCGCGCGGCGAACCCCCTCGCTTACAGCTATTGGAACTATCAAAACCTGCTTTCAACCGCCTGCGCGGTGATTTCGCAGCGGTATTATAATGAAAAAGATGAGAAAAATGAGGTGAAATTTGACATGAGCCAGGAACAATATGCAAACGACAGGAGCTTTTTATACGGCTGCCTGCTTGCGATTTTTGACAAAATTGAGCGCCAAACCTACGGCAATGGCGAAGGGCGTGAAACCAATGCCCAACGGCTGCAGGCGATGTTTGTGAACTACCCCTTGCGCACCCGGGGCATTCTTGAGCAAAAGCTGGAGCCGTATTTTAAAAAGCTCAGCAATCCTTACAATGAAAACAGCAGAATGTCAGAGGCGGAGCGCTACCGCAAAATGATCGGCGAAATTAACGCAAAGTTTGTGGATATGGATAAGGACGACATGAATAAACGGCTTTCAGATACCTATCTGCTTGGCTACTACCTGCAGCGGCAGGAGCTTTATAAAGGCAAAGAAGAGGAAGAAGACGCTGCCCAAAACAGCGATCAATAAAGGAGGAAGAATCATGAGAACATTGCAGCATAAAATCGACTTCGCGGCCCTCGTCACCGTCAACAAGGCAAACCCCAACGGCGACCCGTTAAACGGCAACCGCCCCCGCACCACCTATCAGGGATTCGGCGAAATTTCAGACGTTTGCATCAAGCGCAAAATCAGAAACCGCCTGCAGGATATGGGCGAGAATATTTTTGTGCAGAGCAACGAGCGTGCGGACGACGGCAAAAAAAGCCTGAGTGAGCGCGCCGCGCTGATTTCGGCCAAAACCGGTGACGAATACGCGCGGCTAGCCTGCGAACAGTGGATTGATGTGCGCAGCTTCGGGCAGGTTTTCGCATTCAAAAACAAAGAGAAGGACAAAAAGGGCGAGGGCGTCTCCATCAGCGTGCGCGGCCCGGTTTCGATTCATCAGGCCGTCAGCGTTTCGGCGGTGGACATCAACAGCCTGCAAATCACCAAAAGCGTCAACAGCGAGCCAAGCGACAAAAAAAGCTCAGACACCATGGGCGCGAAGCACATGATCGAATTCGGGCTCTATGTCATCAAAGGCTCAATCAATGTGCAGCTGGCTGAAAAAACCGGCTTTTCAGAAGAGGACGCGGAAAAAATCAAAGAGTCCCTGCGCACTCTGTTTGAAAATGACGCCTCCGCGGCCCGGCCCGACGGCAGCATGGAGGTCTATCAGCTCTATTGGTGGCGGCACAAAGACAAAACCGGCCAATATTCTTCCGCCAAGGTGCACAGAAGCCTTTCAGTCAAACAAAAAGACGAATCTAAAATCCCCGAATCGGTTGCGGACTATGAAATCACCCTCGCTTCTTTAGAAGGGCTGGAGCCTGAAATCATCAACGGCATATGACAACATATCAAGAAGAGGACTATCTTCAGCTCTCCGGTATTCAGCACTTTGCCTTTTGCCCGCGGCAGTGGGCGCTGATTCATATCGACATGCTGTGGGCGGAGAATCTGCGCACGGTCGAGGGAAATCTGCTTCATGAAAAATGCCACGACGGCTATTCTTCAGAAAGCCGCGGCGAGGTCGTCATCAGCCGCGGCATGCCTGTGTTCTCACGCGAGATGGGTGTGAGCGGCGAGTGCGATGTGGTGGAACTGCGCAAAAGCAAAACAGGCGTCTCTCTTTTCGGTAGGGAAGGGTTTTACACCGTCTACCCTGTGGAATACAAACGCGGCGAGCCCAAAAGCACAGACATCGACATTGTGCAGCTCGCCGCGCAGGCCATATGCCTTGAAGAAATGCTCGGTTGCGAAATAAAAGAGGGCGCGCTGTTTTATGGCCGGACAAAGCGGCGGCAAAAGGTCACGTTTTCAAACGAGCTCAAGGCGCGCGTGCGTGAAGCCTTTTTGCAAATGCATGAATATCACAAACGCGGCCATGTGCCAAAGGTCAAAATGACAAAGGCCTGCAACGCCTGCTCACTCAAAGACCTCTGTCTGCCCAAAATGAACAGACGCGTCTCGGCAAAAAAATATTTGATTGAAAGCGTTCATGAAATGGGGGAGTCGCCATGAAAAAGCTGTTGAACACCCTGTATGTCACCATTGATAACGCCTATCTCTCCCTCGACGGTGAGAATGTGGTCATTTCGCAGGAGGGGCAGGAGCTTGGGCGCATCCCCTTGCACACACTGGAGGGCATCACAACCTTTGGCTACCTTGGTGCAAGCCCGGCCTTGATGGGCAAATGCGCAGACATGAACAAGTCCCTTGTGTTTTTAACTCCATCTGGGCGGTTTCTTGCAAAGGTCACGGGCAAGGCCTATGGCAACATCCTCTTGCGGCGCGAGCAATACCGCCTGTGCGATGACGATGCCCACGCCCTTGCGATTGCAAAAAACATGATTTCTGTCAAATTGCTCAACTGCGCGGCGGTGATCAACCGCACCCTGCGCGACCACGGTTTGAGAATCAATGCCGAGGAGTTTCAATCCGTTTATCAAACCCTGCGCGCCGCCGCCGTGCAGGCCATGGATGCCCAAAACAGTGATTCGCTGCGGGGGCTGGAAGGAGAGTGCGCCAGCCGTTATTTCAGCGTGTTTGACCAGATGATATTACAGCAGAAAGAGGACTTTTTCTTTCGCACACGCTCCCGCCGCCCGCCGACGGACAATGTGAACGCCTTACTCTCGTTTGCCTACAGCCTGCTGACGTCCCAGTGTGTCAGCGCGCTTGAAGCCGTGGGGCTTGACCCTTACTGCGGCGTGTTCCACACCGAGCGCCCGGGGCGGTGCTCGCTTGCCCTTGATTTGGTCGAGGAGTTCCGGGCAGCCTTTGCAGACCGCTTTGTGCTTACGCTGATCAACAAAAAAATTCTTACGGACACAGATTTTGTGCAGAAAGAAAACGGCGGTGTGCTGCTCACAGACGACGGCCGTAAAACCTTTCTCAAAGCGTGGCAGGACCGCAAGCGTGAAACCCTCTCGCACCCCTTTTTGGGTGACAAGGTAGAGTGGGGCATACTGCCCTTTGTGCAGGCGATGCTGCTTGCGCGGTACATTCGCGGCGACCTCGATGCATACCCGCCTTTTATCTGGAAATAGGGGGTGTACTATGCTGGTTTTAATCACTTATGATGTGAACACCGAGAGCACCCTCGGCAAAAAACGCCTGCGCAAGGTCGCAAAGGTGTGCGTGGACTACGGGCAGAGGGTGCAAAATTCGGTGTTTGAATGCGCGCTCTCCCCGGCGGAGCTGTGCATCGTGAAAGACAAGCTGCTGAAAGTTATCGACGAAAACAGCGACAGCCTGCGCATTTATAATCTGGGTAATAATTATAAAAGCCGGATCGAGCACTTCGGCGCAAAAGAGGCCTATGACCCGGCCGAGGCGATGATTTTTTAGGTGGCGTTGCCAGCAGATGGGATGAGACGGATTTTAGTGAGCTTTTTCGTTCAGTAAACAGATAATTGATGAGAGTCTTATATGGTTAGTTAATTTGAACTTGCGCCAAACGTGTGATACGATATATCATATGATATATGTGCCAATTGCTTAAAAGAGCAAATCTCGCAGCACAAATCGCATGAATCGTTTCGCCAAAATTATTGGCAAAGCAAAATTCAGCATAAAATTTTGGCAGTTTTTCACTGCGAAACACAAGCAAACATGAAACTCCCGGAGGATTCGCAGTGCAAAAAATGTCAGTTTAAGGGGCCGTTGTGGCCAAAGCATTGTGCAAAAGCAAAAACAAGAAGCAGATATAGGCGAATCGTACAACTCCAGTGCTTTATTTTTGTACATTTCGCGGGTCGTTCCCCCCGCGGGGAGCGTGGATTGAAATTTTTACGTCTTCGAGCTTATCTACTACGGCTTCGGTCGTTCCCCCCGCGGGGAGCGTGGATTGAAATGTCGAACCCAAACGGGCAAAACGTACCAAGACCGTCGTTCCCCCCGCGGGGAGCGTGGATTGAAATACACTTCAACGGCTCGTTCGCGGGCTGGGTGCGGG
>JAISXG010000039.1 GCA_031270605.1 Oscillospiraceae bacterium
TTGTCTGAAAGCGCCGCCTGCTCAAAGGGAATACAACGGCTCCCCGCGCCGGTTTCTTCTTTGATTTTGTCCTCACACGCCTCGTCCCCGCACCACATGGCGCGCACAAAGCCGTCGCCTTTCTGTTCAAGGGTGGTGATGATTTCTTCGATGCTCACGCAGTCATAAGTGTGATCCTCAATATTCTTCTGCGCCTTGGCGTACAGCCCCGCGGCGTATTCCACAAGGATTGTTTCAATGCTGCTCTCCAGCTCATCCAAAGAAACAAACGCCTTTTCACGGTTGTCGCGCCGCACAATGACGCACTGGTTGTTCTCAATGTCTTTCGGGCCGATCTCAAGGCGCAGGGGCACGCCCTTCATCTCATATTCGGCAAACTTCCAGCCGGCGGAATTGTCCGACATATCCGCCTTCACGCGAAACTTCTCAGAAAGCCGCGCACGCAGTTCCTCCGCCTTTTCGAGCACACCGGGCTTATGCGACGCAATGGGAATGATCACAACCTGGATCGGCGCCACGGCGGGGGGCAGCACAAGGCCGTTGTCGTCGCCGTGCATCATGATGATGCCGCCGATCAAACGGGTGGAAACACCCCATGAGGTCTGGTGCACATAGCACAGCTGGTTTTCTTTGTCTGCATATTGAATTTCAAACGCGCGGGCAAACCCGTCGCCGAAATAATGGGATGTGCCCGCCTGCAGCGCCTTGCCGTCATGCATCAAAGACTCAATGCAATAGGTTGAAACAGCGCCCGCAAATTTGTCGCTTTCGGTCTTCTTGCCTTTGATGACGGGCATATTGAGCGACTCATTGCAGAAATCCGCATAGACATTCAGCATTTTCTCTGTTTCTGCGATTGCATCCTCCGCAGTGGCGTGAGCCGTGTGGCCCTCCTGCCACAAAAACTCGCGTGAGCGCAGGAAGGGGCGGGTGGTTTTCTCCCACCGCACCACGCTGCACCACTGGTTATAGAGCTTCGGCAGGTCCCTGTGGGACTGGATCACGTTCGCATAATGCTCGCAGAACAGGGTTTCGGAGGTGGGGCGCACGCAAAGGCGCTCGGCCAGCGGCTCGCTGCCGCCGTGGGTCACCCACGCAACCTCGGGCGCAAAGCCTGCAACGTGGTCCTTTTCTTTTTGCAGCAGGCTTTCGGGAATGAACATGGGCATATACACATTCTCATGCCCCGTCGCCTTGAAGCGGGCGTCAAGGTCCTTTTGCATCAGCTCCCAAATCGCATAGCTGTAGGGGCGGATGACAAGGCAGCCCTTTACGCTCGAATAATCGATCAGGTCCGCTTTTTTCACAATGTCGGTATACCATTTCGCGAAATCCTCATGCATGGAGGTGATTTCGCTCACCATTTTCTTTTGATCGGCCAATTTCTATCCTTCCTCTCATAAACATAACATTCACACGCTCTTTCAGAAACCGCAGAAAGGCAAGCGCGCAATGAAAAACATACATTTTATATTTTAACGCCTGCTTCGCACAGCTTTTCACGAAGAACATTCACACGCTCGCGTGAGGGCGAAAAGCAGATGCCGGACATGCCCACACGCGCCGCGCCGTCGATATTGGACCGCATGTCGTCAACAAACAGGCATTCTTCGGGCCGCAAGGCAAAGGTGTCAAACAGCACGCGGTAAAGCTCAGGCTCGGGCTTTAAAAAATGGTGGTCGGCGGAGATGATCTTGCCGTCCATCAGTTCCATCACCGGGTAATTTTTAAAATAAGAATGAAATTCCGACCCGGCATTGCTTAAAAGATAAACCCCATAACCCGCGCGCTTTAAGTCCGTGACCAAATGAAACATTTCGGCATAGGGCGGCATATGATCCATCCAGCTCTGCCGCAGGGCTTTCGGCTCCAAATATGCCCAAAGGTCTTCGGGCAGGCGGCTTTTGAACACAGCAAAAGCATCCGCCTTTTCAATCGTTCCCCTGTCGAGCGCGACCCATTCTGCGCTGGCAAACACCGCACCGCAAATCACATCCGCCTGCTTGGGGGTCAGGCCGTCTTGAAGCATTGTCTGCTTCGGGTCATAAACCACAAGCACATTGCCCATATCAAACACAACTGACTTGATCATTCACATCACCACCTTTGCGCGCTTGCGCGGCACATCTCTCAAAAAAACAAACGGAGCAATTGCTTGCCCGTTTGCATTCGCGGCTAAATTAAAAAACATGCAAATTAACGGCTTGCGCAGCTTTGCAAGCAGCATCGGCCAAAAGGCCGCACCAAACCGTCAGGCTTTTTCAATGAAATCCACAATATCGCCGACTGTTTTAAAGCGCTCAAGATCCTCATCCGGCACTTCCAGCTCAAATTCATCCTCAAACGTCATCACAAGGTCATAAAGATCGAGGCTGTCAGCACCCAGCTCAAACAAGTCTGACTCAAGGGTGATTTCATCTTCCTCCAGCTCAAGCTGGTCACAAATAATTGCTCTTATTTTCTCAAAAACCATACATCGGGATTTTGCCCAATCAGGGGGGCAAAACCCTGTCCCCACCTTTCTGTGTATCAATTCAAATCGAACTCATGTTTTATAGAGATAAAACAAGTGTGGTTTTGCAAAATACAGCATGATTTCTGCGATATCGCAAAACCTCTTTGTCATTAGTATATCTATATTATGAATACTATGAATTTTTGCATGCTTTGTCAAGAGATTTCAAAAATATTTCATGCCTTAGTTATTGATTCTTTGCAAATCAGGCAGTTTTGGGTCATAAAATAGGCCGATGCATCGCACCGGCCCACCTGTTGCTTATGTTGGGATTATTTACGGCTCTTGAACATATCAAAAATATCTGTCAGATCATCGTCGTCTGTGCCAAAGCCGGTTTCTGTGACCGAAACCTCTTTTGCGGCCACGGGAGCCTTGACCTTGTTCTCGTTTTTGCCAAAGCCCGTCGCAATCACGGTGACGATCATTTCGTCGTCAAGGTTGTGGTCGATCACCACGCCGAAAATGATGTTTGCGTCTGCGTCCGCAGCTTCAGAAATGAAGGTGGAGGCCGTGTCAACGTCTTCAAGAGTGATGTCAGGCGAGCCTGTGATGCTGATGATCACGCCCTTCGCGCCCTGAATGGTGGTTTCAAGCAACGGGCTCGAAATCGCCGCATGTGCCGCCTGCTCGGCCTTTTCTTTGCCGCTTGCCCTGCCGACGCCCATGTGCGCGTGGCCTGCATCCTTCATAACAGCGGTCACATCCGCAAAGTCAAGGTTGATCAGGCCGGGAACCTTAATAAGGTCGGAGATGCTGCTCACACCCTGGCGCAGCACATCGTCCGCTATGTTAAACGCGTTGAGGAAAGTGATTTTCTGGTCAGACACCAGCTTCAAACGCTCGTTGGGGATGACAACCAGGCTGTCGACATGCTGGGCAAGCTCCGCAATGCCGGCCTCTGCCTGCTGCATGCGCCTGCGGCCTTCGAAATCAAAAGGCTTTGTGACGATGCCGACGGTGAGAATGCCCTTATCTTTCGCCATTTTGGCAATGACCGGCGCCGCGCCCGTGCCGGTGCCGCCGCCCATGCCGGCGGTGATAAACACCATATCCGTTCCGTTGAGGGCCTCAAAAATCGAGTCTTCGCTCTCTTCGGCTGCTTTTTTGCCGATTTCGGGTTTTGCGCCCGCGCCCTGGCCGGTCGTGACCTTGTCGCCGATTTGGATCTTGTGCGTCGCTTTAGAAAACAGGAGCACATGCTTGTCCGTATTCACAGCGATGAATTCCACGCCCTGAATGCCTGCCTCCACCATTCTGTTCACGGCGTTTCCGCCGCCGCCGCCGACACCGATCACCTTTATCTGTGTTACTTCTTCAAATTCATTTGAAATCTCGAAAGCCATATTTCATCCTCCATTTATTATTCACTTCTTTGATTACATATCAATGCAAACAATCGATAAAAACACTGAAACAAATATATAATATCATGAACATCGAAACTTTTCAACGCTATTTTTAGTAATAATACAAAACATTTTAGCGTTTTTAAGAATTTTTAACTAAATATATGAAAATTTGTAAAAATTAGCCAAAAAATGGGCCCTGCCAAAGCGCTATTCAGTCGCGCGGGTGGTTGTCTCACCGACAGTCACAGGCTCGGTTGTTTCATCCACACCGGTGGTATGCTCCTCATTGCGAACAGAGGCCTTGCTACCTGTGCTCACATCCACAAGCCCTGTGCGCATGGGGCGCTTTTCATTTTCGTCTGCGATCGTCCGCTTGGCGAGGCGCAGCTTTTGCTCAAGATTTGTTGCCGTTCCAATCAGGACTGTGAGCCTGTCCTGATAGATAATTTTGATTTGATTCATGTTTGAAAAATCATATGCCGTAACATCTGCGAACTCTGCGTCCCGCACCCCGGCGGTGACGGTTAAAAGCGTTTGTAAAACAACGGCATTGTCCGGCTTCTTTTCCCCCGCCGGTTGGCCGCCCGCGCTTTCGGTCGTTTCTGCCTGCGCGGCCTGATCCGTCACGCTTTCTTGTTCAGGCGTGTTGCCGTCATCCGCGCCGGCGATATAAAAACCGGGCAAAATGCTTGCTGTGTCAACCCCCAAAAGCAACGCCGTTCCCTCAGGGCGGACGGGCACGCTCTTCTCAAGCACCTTGCAGTTTTCATCAAGCAGCGTGAAGCCGCCCGGCTCGGCGACCGCAAGCGCCGCGGCGGTTTCTGTGACATCGATCACAATTTTGTCAGGCAGCGAGCGCCTGACCACCGCTTTGCCGATGTAGGGAAGGCGTTCCTGCAGCTGCTGTGCCGCTTTGTCTGTGCTGAGCATAAACATGTTTGACTGCAAGTCGATGCCGGACTCCGCGACGATCTGCTCGGACGTATAGCGTTCAAACCCTGCAGCTTCTACGGTGGCAATTTTAAAAAACACAGTAAAAGACAACGTCACCCCCACGGCACAGACAAAAATAAGCACTATGCCGAAGATCAGGCGGTCACGCTGCCTCTTTTTGCGCCCAAGGCGCTTTTTTTGATAACTCACACGCTCGCTGTGAGACATTGCCTCATACTGCGCTTTCGTAATCTTTCCTGTAGGCTTCATCTTCATCATCTATCCTTTTGATTTCCGCGCCGAGAGCGGAAAGCGTTTTTTCAAAGTCCTCATATCCTCTGTCGATATGCTTAATGGCAGAAAGCTCTGTGACGCCCCTTGCCGCAAGGCCGGCAAGCACCAGTGCGGAGCCGCCTCTCAGATCGGGTGTCACGAGCTTCGCGCCGGTTAAGGATTGAACCCCTTCAACAACCGCCATGCGGCCGTCCACGCGGATTTTTGCGCCCATACGCAGCAGCTCGCTCACATGCTTGTAACGGCTTTCAAAAATGGTTTCGATAATCACGCTTGTGCCCTCGGCGATGGTTGTCATCGCCATGATCGGGGCCTGAATATCTGTGGGAAAACCGGGGTACGGCATTGTGCGCACAGAGCGCACGCACGAAAGACGGGGTGGTGCCGTCAGTTGAATATTGCGCCCGCGGATGCAAACATCACAGCCCGCTTCTTCAAACACGGGGATCACGGGGCCGACATGTGCGGGAATCACATTGTTGAGCGTGATGGAACCGTTGGTCATCGCAGCCGCCGTAAGATAAGTCGCGGCCACGATTCTGTCGGGGATGACGGTGTGCTCGCAGGCGGTCAGTTCCGGCACGCCTTCAATAACGATCACGCCCTCGCCCGCGCCCTGAATCCTTGCGCCGCTGCGGTTGAGAAAGTCGGCAAGGTCGCTGATTTCAGGCTCGCGCGCCGCATTGAGGATGGTGGTGGTGCCTGTTGCGGTTGAGGCGAGCAGCATAATGTTTTCGGTTGCGCCGACGCTTGGGAACGAAAGCGCGATTTCTGTGCCGACAGGTTTTTTTTCACACACACATTCAAGCCTTGCATATTCCTCGCTGATGGAAACACCAAAGCGCCGCATGGCCTCAAGGTGCAAATCGATCGGCCGCAAGCCGATTTCGCATCCGCCCGGCATGGAAAGGCTGGCTTTGCCGAGCCTGCCGAGAATCGCGCCCAGGAATACGATTGAGGAGCGCATTTCGTGCATGAGCTTGTCGGGAATATCGTGGCGGTTCACACCGGTGCTGTCCACAATCACGGTGTGCCCTTCCCGTTTTACTTTGCAGCCCAGATATTCAAGAATATTGATTGTCGCGACAATATCAGACAGCTTCGGGCAATTATGTATCACGCAGGTTCCTTTTGCAAGAACCGTTGCTGCAAGAATCGGCAGCGCGCTATTTTTCGCGCCCTGCACGTCGCACTCGCCGATCATCTTTTTTCGTCCCTCAATAATATATTTTCCCATTTCTGCCCACCCTTTCACCTCAATGAAAAACATGAAATAACATAGTTGATCGCAACTTTGTTACCCAACCGTTTTCATATTATGACGGGTAGGTTGTTTGTGTGATTGCATGAAAGGGCAAACGCGCATCTCAAGCCTGTTTTTTGAATCTTTTGGGTCATTTTTGCGTGAAATACGCTGTTTTCTTTCCATTTTTGGAGTCTTCCTTATCTTTTTACTTCTTACAAATAAAATCATTGCATAAGTTTCCTGTCAAAAACCTAGGGCGTGCCTGAAAAACCAACAAAAGAATCGATAATACAAATCAATCCGCATAGATTTGTGGCCCATTCACATTGATTTTTACACACAAATCCGTTCTTTTATTTACTCTGCGCAAGCTTTATGAGCTCGTCTGCAATTTTTTTCTGCGCATCGGGCACAAGCATCTTTTTTGCGTTCGCGCCGATGCGCTCGCGCTTTTCTTTGTCTGCCAGCAGGTCCTTGACGGTCGCGGCCAGAAACTCGGGGGTGAGGTCTTTTTCTTCAATCATGATGGCCGCGTCGTGCCGCACCAAATCCATCGCGTTGTGATATTGGTGATTTTCGGTCACATTGGGTGAGGGAATCAAAATGGATGCGATGCCCTGCGCCTCAATCTCGGTGAGCGTGCTCGCGCCCGCGCGGTTGATGATGATGTCCGCCGCGGCAAGGCAGCGGGGCATGTCATATATGTATTCCTTCACGACCACATGCTTTTCTTTTTCAAGGTCAACGCCGTTCTCCCGCAGCTTTTCGGGCACCCATGCGCCGGCCTGGCCATGCGCGTGGATAAAGGTGCATTCACCTGAGGAATGCATGGCCGTGATCAAATCCACAATTGCCTGGTTGAACACCCTCGCGCCCAGGCTGCCGCCGGTGGAAAGAATCATGGGGCGCTCGTCAAGCCTGAGCTCCGCGCGGGAAAAGGCGCGGTCCGCAGTGAGGATCTCACCGCGGATGGGCAGGCCCGTTACGATCGGCTCATGCTTGCAGCTCAAATGCTCGGCGGCCTTTTCAGTTGTGAGCATGGTGCGGTCGGCAATTTTCGCAAGCGCCTTGTTCGCAATGCCGGGGTAGGCGTTCTGCTCGTGTATCGCGGTTTTAATGCCCATTTTGGCCGCCGTGCGCACAACCGGGCCGCTCACATAGCCGCCAAAACCCACCACAACATCGGGGTTGAAGTCGTGCAAAATCGTTCTTGCCTGCGAAGAAGCCTTCAAGATTTTCGCAAGCGTCATCAAATTCAGCTTGATGTTCTGCGCGGAAAGCTTTCTGTGAAAGCCTGTGATTTCAATGTTTAAAAAATCAAAGCCCGCCGCGGGCACCAGCTTTGATTCCATTTTTTCGCGTGTTCCCACAAAGAGGATTTTTGTTGCGGGGTCCCGCCGGCGCAACTCCCCCGCGACGGCCAGGGCCGGATTGATGTGGCCGCCGGTTCCTCCCGCGGCAAAAACAATTCTCATAAGCTTTGAGCAAACCCTGGCGCGCACGCCTGCGGCCTCGCGCGGCAGTCTGCTCCCCTACCCACCTTTCTTTTTCATTTTCAAAAATAATGTGTTAAAGAGGCGGGCCGGGCCCGCCTCAGGAATGTGTAGCCAAACAAATTGGAACTCAAACCGTCTTTACGGTCTATTTTTTGCTGACGCGTGAATACCGTGAAACCGCAAGCACCATACCCATCTGGAACAGCAGCATCATCAGCGAGGTTCCGCCATAGCTGAAGAAGGGCAGGCTGATGCCGGTGTTTGGAATGGAGTCTGTCGCAACGCCGATGTTCAGCAGCGTTTGCAAACCGACCTGAAACACAATGCCCATCGCAAGATAAGAGCCGAAGCGTGTTTTGGACTTTAAGCCAATCACAACGCCGCGCCAAATCAGCAAAGCAAACAACAGAATCACAAGAGACGCGCCCACAAAGCCCAGCTCTTCACAAACAATCGAAAAAATCATATCGTTCTGCGGCTCAGACACAAACATGAATTTCTGTTTGGAGTTGCCAAGACCCAAGCCAAAAAATCCGCCCGAACCGATAGCATACAGCGCATTGTTTGTCTGCCAGCGCGAACCGCGCGGCGAATAGTCTTTGTCGAGCCATGAGATAATGCGTTCCTGCATGTAGTCTTTCAAAAAGCTGACCTTTTCCATGATTTCCGGATAAACGATCAGCAGCGTAATAAATGCAAACGCGGGGATGAGCACCATCAAAAACCATTTGCCTTTGAAGCCGCCGATATACATCATCAGCCCGCCGATGCCCATCATCAGAATCGTGCCGGAAAGATGGTCTTCAAGAAACACAAGCCCGCACATCACAACAGTCAGCCCGCCGTAAATCCAAGTGGGGAACGTGGCTTTGGTGATTTTGAACATGCCGCCGAGCCTGTCTGCAAAAATCGAGTTGAACTTTTTTGCCTTTTCGGTTTTTGACAGCTCCCGGCTGATGATTGCGTTGTGCTGCAGATCCATGCCCCAGGCGCAAAACAAAATCAACGCCAGCTTGCCGATTTCAGAAGGCTGAAAGGTGGTCACGCCGGGAATTTCGATCCAACGCTTGAAGCCGGGCACGGGCTCGGGCAAAAACAGCACCAGAACCAGCAAAAGTAAAGAAACGCCAAGCAGCGGAATCGCGGCAAGCTTGAAATATTCATATTTCACTTTTGAAACGATCAGCATGGCAACCAGGCCGGCAATGGCGAAATAGAGTTGGCGCTCAAAGAAATAAGTGGACTTTCCTTCTTTGTAATAAGCATAAGGGTAGCTGGCGGAAAACAGCATCACAAGGCCGACGCCCAGAAGAAGGAGCACCAATGCGAAAAACATGATGTCCATCCCGCCCGGGGCCAGGAATTTGTGGTACCATTTTAGTTTTTTTGTTTTTTCCATGCGCATGACCACCCTCTTGCAGAATTTGAAGCAGGCATCCTATATCTCACAATTCGACAAGCAATTAATCTTTACAATCAAATCCAAATCAAACATTTAAAAAAACATATATAAAGGTATTTACCTTTACAATTTGTCACGTTATGTTTTCCATATTTTACACATTCATGCATCCGGTCGACCTTATTTTAAGCTGCTGTCAAAATAGAACAGCGCGACTGCGGCCAAACCGCCGAGCAGATTGATGAGCGAAAAAATATAAACAATCTTCTTTTCTTTCCAGCCGCACATCTCAAAATGATGGTGAATCGGCGCCATTTTAAAAATGCGCTTGCCGTGAGTCATTTTGAAATAGCCGATCTGAATCACATCTGACAAGAACTCCATTACATAGGTCAGGCCAATCAAAAGAATCACCCAAGGCACATCCAAAGCATAGGAGATCGCTACAATCATGCCCCCCAAAAAATGGGACCCAAGGTCGCCCATGATCACCTTTGCCGGGTTCCAGTTCCATCTCAAATAGCC
The DNA here is from genome assembly GCA_031270605.1 of Oscillospiraceae bacterium. Lineage (GTDB taxonomy): Bacteria > Bacillota > Clostridia > Oscillospirales > Acutalibacteraceae > JAISXG01. Next base: position 9,764 of record JAISXG010000039.1, read on the forward strand.
AATCAGCGCACCGAGCAGCGCAACTGTCATCAAGCTCACTCCGTCATATGAACGAAGAAAGGCGATTGCGGTCAGTGAAGCCAGCGCCGTTACGGTCACAGAGCTGCAAAGTCCGTCGATTCCGTCTGTAAAGTTCACTGCATTTACAGTGCAATACATTGTGATGGCGCCGAAAACCGTGAACACAATCGGGTTCATTTCAACCGAACCGATGAAAGGAAGGTACATGTGCCTTGCGCCGGCATAATAAAGGGTGCCGAGATACACGCCGATAACAAGCACCTGCGCGATGGATTTTTGCTTGATGGTCAGGCCGAGGTTGCGTTTTTTCACGACTTTGATATAGTCGTCAGCAAGGCCGATCAGCGAATAGGCAATCGCCATTAACAGCCCCGCATACACCTTGATTTTGACTGTATCCGAAGGAAATTCTCCCTTTGCGATGATGTCGCCGCCAAGCGCCATATCGGTTATCACAACGACCAGCATCGCGATCACAGTGCCCGCCATGAACAAAATGCCGCCCATTGTGGGCGTTCCCTGCTTTTTTTTATGCCAAGCCGGACCGATGTCAAGAATCGTCTGCCCGAATTTGAGCTTGTGCAGCCAGGGAATAACAAGATACCCCAACAGCCACGCGCTCAAAGCGCCGATAATGCCGCACAGCACAAGCGCAACCCCAATTTTCATTCATCCAACAGTCCTTTCACAGAGCACAAGCGCACTCCGAACGCAAAATCTATTTTAACAGTTCATAGAATTTATTCATTACATTCTCAAGTTGCATGCCGCGGCTGGCCTTGAAGAGCACCGCGTCGCCGTCCTCCACGGTTTCGGCCAGCATTTCGGCAAGGGTCTCGCCGTCCGTAAAGCTGTAAACGCGTTTCACGCCGCCGGCCATCGCGGCCTTTGCCGTTTCTTTGGAGCGTTCACCATAAGTAAAAATCAAGTCCACCTTGGCCTTTGCGGCATAATCGCCCGAAAGGCCGTGCGCGGTTTTGGAGTAGTCCCCAAGCTCGAGCATATCGCCGAGCACCGCGATTTTTTTGCCGCCCCTCATGGAGGAAAGCACATTGATTGCGGCCTTTACCGAATCCGGACTCGCGTTATAGCAGTCCTCAACCACCTGAACGCCGCCGATCTGCTTCATGCGCTGGCGCATGCCCGCGGGCACATAGCTCTTCAGCGCCGACGCAATTTTTTCAGGCGGGATTTCAAGCAGGCTGCCCACCGCGCAGGCCGCAAGCGCGTTATAAACATTGTGGATACCGACGGTCGGGAGGGTGATTTCCTGCCTTGTTCCAAAAATATCCGCTAAAAATGAAGTATGCCCGTTTTCTTCAACAATATGACAGGCACGCACTTGCGAAGAGGGGTTGTGGATGCCAAAATATATCGTTTGAAACCCTGTGATACCGGCGGTTGAAAGCAGGTCGTCGTCGCCGTTTAAAATCACAGGCGCGCCCTGCTGTGTGCCCTCAAGAATTTCAAGCTTCGCTTTCAGGATGTTCTCGCGGCTGCCAAGGTATTCGATATGCGACACGCCGATATTCGTTATCAGCGCCATGGTCGGCTTCGCGCACTTTGAAAGCCTGCTGATTTCGCCGAAATGGTTCATACCCATTTCGATCACGGCCGCCTCATGAAAGGACTCCATGCGCAGCAGCGTCATGGGCATGCCGATTTCATTGTTGAGGTTGCCCGCCGTTTTTAACGTGCGGAAGCGTTCGCCCACAACGCAGCTCAACATTTCTTTGGTGGTGGTTTTGCCCACGCTGCCGGAGAGCGCGATCACGGGAATCGAAAACAGGCTTCTGTAATAAGAAGCGAGATCCAGCAGCGCCTTGCCTGTGTTCTTCACAAGAATCAATGGCAGCGGAGTGGAAATCGCCTCTTCGCTCAAAACGGCCGCCGCGCTTGTGTGCTCAAGATCTTTTATGAAATCGTGGCCGTCAAACCGCTCACCGCGCAGGGCAATAAACAGGCCGTGTTGCATGGGAAAGCGTGTGTCTGTAAACACTGCCTGAATCTCGACTTCCCGCAAGGACGTGTCAGCGCACCGAAGCTCCCCGCCGACTGCCGCGGCAATCTCCGAAATTGTCAATGTTTTCACAGCCATCAGCTCAATTCTTTAAAATCTCGTTAATGATCTCGCGCTCGTCATAATGGATTTTTTGCGTGCCGAGAATCTGATAGGTCTCGTGCCCCTTGCCCGCAAGCAGCACGATGTCGCCTTTTTTTGCCTCGTGCAGGGCGTGGGAAATCCCCTTTGTTCTGTCGACCTCATAAAAAACGGGAGTTTTCGTACCCTTTGGAATGCCGGCCTTGATGTCCTCGAGAATCTGCTGCGCATTCTCTGTGCGCGGATTGTCAGACGTGACGACAAGATAATCGGCAAGCCGCGCGCCGATTTCGCCCATGATCGGGCGTTTGGTTTTGTCGCGGTCACCGCCGCAGCCAAACACCGAGATGACGCGCCCCTCGGCAATTTTGCGCAGGGTGGAGAGGATGTTTTCAAGCGCGTCCGGCGTGTGTGCGTAGTCAATAATCACGGTATAAGGCGTGTCTGTGGGCACGACCTCGATCCTGCCCTTCACGCCTTTCACAGTGGAAAGCGCCTTGCGCGCCTCATGAAAGTCAAAGCCCAGCTCGGCCATTGCAATCAGCGCGGCCATCGAGTTATAAACCGAAAACTCACCCGGGATGCCGATGTGCACCCTGCCGATGATGCCGTTGCCAACCAGCTCATACTCCGTAAACGCCGAAGAAAGGCGAATGTTTTTGGCGGTGTAGCTTGCTTCGTCTTTTTCTTTTGAATAAGATACCACGCGGCAGGAGGTGTTTGCAAGCAGCAGCTGCCAATAGGCGTCGTCCGCGTTCATTACGGCAAGGCCGGCCTGCTGAAACAGCATGGCTTTCGCCTGCACATAATTTTCAAAAGAGCCGTGGTAATCCAGATGGTCCTGTGTGAGGTTAGTGAACACTGCCGCCGCAAAGCGCAGCCCCGCGACGCGGTATTGCGCAAGGGCCTGGGAGGAGACCTCCATCACGCAATACTCACATCCCGCGGCCGCCATTTTGGCAAACAGCTCTTGAATTTCAAAGGCTTCGGGCGTTGTGTTGCCCGCCTCGATCTCCTCTTCGCCAATGACATATTTCACCGTGCCGAGAAGCCCCGTTTTTTTGCCGAAGGCGTCGAGCATTCCCTTCATCAAAAACGCGGTGGTGGTTTTGCCGTTTGTGCCCGTGATACCCACAAGCTTGAGCTTTTCGGCCGGGTGGCCGAAAAATGCCGCGCACATATGAGAATACGCTTCACGCGTGTTTTCAACAAGAATCTGATCCGGCAGCCCTAAATCGCGCTCCACAACCACCGCGGCAGCCCCTTTTTCAAGCACCGCCGCCGCATAGTCGTGTGCGTCGAAGCGCGCACCCCTGATGCAGACAAACACGTCGCCCGGGCCTATTTTTCTGGAATCGTCAGAAAGGGATAGAAAATCCTTATCTGCATAGGAATTTTTGACATTGATGCGCTCGAAAAGCTTTGAAAGCAGCATATTGACACCTCCCGAATCTGTTTTGTTCATCCGCCCCAACAGCATGAAACAAGTAACTGATTGTCGTCGTTTTTATATTTTACGAAAAAAGATAGTTATTCAGCCATATCGTCCACACCGACGGTTGTTTTGAAATAAACGGTCACGACAGTGCCCAATGCAACCTTGCTGTCTTTCGGATGGCTTTGCCGATAAGCGACAATATCGCTGCTTGTGAGTGACGCGCCCGAAATTTTGATGTTCAGGCCGCTGTCGATTGCCCTTTGGTTTGCGGCCTGAACCGTGAGCCCGTTGAAATCGGGAACTGTGGTTTGCTCGGCCTCGCTGGTTTGGTCGGTATAAAGCACGATCACGCCGTTTTTCGAAATGGTTCTGCCGGCCTCGGGTGACTGCCGGGTCACGGTTGTGCCGCCGCCGACCACTTTGACCTTAAAGCTGTTTGCCGCAGTATTTTTTGCCTCTGTAACCGATTTGCCCACAAGGTTCGGCGACTCCGCAAACAACGTCTGGAACTCTGTTTCTGAATATTGCGGCTCCACGTTCAAATAGGGCAGAACCTTTTCAAACACATCGCACGCAACCGGCGCCGCAATCGCGCCGCCGCCGTGGTCGCCCTTTGGCTCGTCAATAACAATCAAAACCGCTACCTCCGGGTCGTTTGCCGGGGCAAAGCCCGCAAAGGAAGCAATATAAAGCTTTTCAGTCTTGCTTGTGAGCTTTTCGGATGTGCCTGTTTTGCCTGCGACATGATAGCCCGCCACAAACGCGTTGCGGCCGGTGCCCGTTGCGACCACGTCCTCCATCATTGTGACCACACGCTTGGCGGTGGACTCTGAAATCACCTGCCGAACCGTGACCGGCTCTGTTTTTTTGACGGTGTTGCCCTCTGCGTCCAGAACACTGTCGACCAAATAGGGCCGCATCAGTTTGCCGCCGTTGGCCACGGCTGAAACCGCCGTAATCATCTGAATGGGCGACACCTGGAATGTTTGGCCGAAGGAATAGCTGGCAAGCTCGGGCGTGCCGAATTTTTCTTTGGAGACATAGGTGCTGCTCGTGGGATAAAACTCGCCGGGCAGGTCGACGCCTGTGTTTTTTGTGAAGCCGAAAGCTGTGAAATATTTATAGAACGTGTCTGTTCCAAGACCCTTCGCAAGGGTTATGGCAAACGGGTTGCAGGAGTTTTTGAGCAGATCCTTCAGGGTTTCGTGGCCGTGGCCGCCGTGCTTCCAGCAGTTATAGGTGTTGCCCGCATATGTGATGGAACCCGTGCAGGTGTAGGGCGTGTTTTCGTTGACAAGCCCTTCTTCAAGCGCGGCGGAAACGGTGACGACCTTAAAGACCGAGCCCGGCTCATAAGAGTCGCTGATGGCACGGTTGCGCCACTGGGCATTGCGCGCGTTTGACAGCGCGTTGCTTCTTTCATCCTCGTTTTCAATCGCCTGGATCTGCGCATAAAGCTCTTCGCTTGTAAGTTTGCTGGGTGCGTTGAGGTCATAGTCCGGCAGGCTGACCATGCCGAGAATCGCGCCCGTTTTCACATCCATCACAATGCCGTAGGCATAAGTCGCCTGCGTGTCTGTCATGCTTTGCTTGAGCGCCTCTTCAAGATAATGCTGAATGTTTTCATCAATCGTGAGCGCAAGGTTCGAGCCCTGCACCGCGTCATAGGTGCTCTCATATTGGTTCGGCATGGCGTTCTGCGTGCCGTCGAGCGCGGTGATGATTCTGCCCGGCGTGCCGGTGAGTGTGTCGTTATATTGATATTCTAACCCATAACGGCCGACATCATCCGTTCCCGTGAAGCCAATCACAGACGCGGCGAATGTGCCGAAGGGATAATAGCGCTTGGTATCAGGGTCAATGGACACCTTTCCGGACAGCTTGTTTTCGGAAATAAACTTGGAAACAGCCTCCATCTCTTCTTTTTCAATCTGCCCCTTGATGCGCTCATAGCCGTTTTGGGTGCGTGAAAGCTTTGTACGAACAGTTTCTTCATCCACCCCCAAAATGTTTGCAAGCCCCGTTGCCACGAGGTCGCGCTCTGTTTCTTTGACCTTTGAGGGGTTGACATACACAAGCCACACAGAGGCGCTCTGGGCAAGAACATGCATGTTCCTGTCATATATTGTTCCCCGCATGGCATTAATAACAGTATCGCCCAATTGCTGAACCTCAGCTTTTGAGCGATAATAATCACCTTTTATCAACTGCAAATACACAAGCCTGCCGCATAGCAGCGCACAGGCGAGAAAGATGGAGAGCATCGTTTTTATGCCCCTGCCGGATCTTTTATCAGAAGGTTTCATCCGTTATCCCCCAGATACCGATGGTCATAATTTTGGCGGCGAATGCTTGCAACTTGTCTAAAAGGACATTGCAAGGATGGTGTGCCCGCCTGTGTGCCCGGCACTTTGCGCGTTCACCCGCCGCGTGAAGGATTGTCTTATGATATAAATATAATAAAATTAACTGAAATATGACAACAACTTGCTCAAAAACGAGGTTTCCTCTTCACCTGAAACGCTTTTCCCGCCCGAGAGCACAACCTTGTCTGCCCCGCTGAAATCATAGTACTGCACATTATAAGGTGTGAGCTTGACCATGCCCAAGACGTTGGCGGCATAGTCTTCAATTTTATTGATGGACATTCTGGAGTTGACCTCCGCGCTCAGGCGCACGCTCTCGCTTCGCTCTTCGGTGATCATGGCCTTTTGCTTGTCAATCTGCTTTGAGAGCTCATCCAACTGACGCCTTGCGTTAATAAAAGAGCAAATCGGGAGAAACAAAACAGCGCAAAGCAAAATAAGCTGAACACTCCTCACCCATGAGCCGGTGACCGGCGCCGCTTTTGCCTGAGCCTTTGGCTCTGCCTTTGGCTCTGCCTTTGCCTTCGGCTGCTGCTTTTTTTCATAGAGCCTGATCTGTTCACGGCGCCGTTCAGCCTCTGTTTTTTTGCGGACATTGGGCTTTGCACTCGGAGCGTCCTCAAACAGCTCAAAATTATACGCGCTGTCACTGAGCATATAACCTGCCATGTTTTTATTCTCCTTTATAATATAGTCACGCAACTCTAAAACCGAATCGTCTTTGCGGTCTTTTTTCTGAGCCGCGGCTGTAAATGTCAATTATTATCCATTTTCATAACAGCGCGAAGCTTCGCGCTTCTGCTGCGGGGATTTTGCGCAAGCTCCTCTTCCGCCGGCACGATAAATTTAAACGGCATGCTTGCACGCGGCTGTTTGCCGCACACACATACGGGGAATTCGGGCGGGCAGGTGCAACCCAGGCAAAAATCGGCAAACTTTTTTTTCACAATGCGGTCTTCCAGCGAATGAAACGAAATAACGGCCAAAACGCCGCCCACACTTAACGCTTCAAACATCGCGTCCAGCGCCTGGGGCAGGCCGCTCAATTCACCGTTGACCTCAATGCGCAGCGCCTGAAAGGTTTTTCTTGCGGGATGGGAGTCGCGCATTGCTTTTTGGGGCATGGAGCGCTTGATGATTTCCACCAGTTCAAAGGTCGTTTCAATCGGCTTGCCGCCGCGCGCGCCAACAATGTTTTTGGCGATGCCGCGGGCATATTTTTCTTCACCGTAGCGAAAAATTATATCTGACAGCTCTTTTTCGGAATAGGTGTTCACAACATCCGCAGCGCTCAGGCCCGCCTTGCTCATGCGCATGTCCAGCGGTGCGTCCTGATGAAACGAAAAGCCGCGCCCGGCTGTGTCAAGCTGAAATGAGCTCACGCCCAAATCCGCAAGAATACCGTCCACGCGCGTTATGCCATATGCGGTTAAAACCGAGGGAATCTCATTAAAAACCGAGCGGACGACCGTAACACGCTCATTCTTCCAAAACCGTTCGGTCAAAACAGCGATGGCGTCCGGGTCACGGTCCAGCGCGAGAAGCCGGCCGGTTGTAAGCCTGCTTGCGATAGCGGCGCTGTGGCCGCCGCCGCCCGCGGTTGCGTCAACATAAACGCCGTCGGGCCGAATATGCAGTGCGTCAACCGACTCTTGCAACAGCACAGACACATGATTGAACTCCACTCTGCCACCACTCCAAACCGCATGCAAGCATGCCGGTTGATTCCCTTCTGAAAATACTAAATATTAAAATATGAGAACCGGGGAAGCGCCAATTAAATCAAGATGTCGAAATCAATAGAAGTCGTATTGTCGTCGGCTTGCCAGAAATTTCTTGTTTGAAACGATAACATTCTACAAGGAACTTCGGGCAAAACGACCGCAATCAAGTCTATGCCCGGTGATTTAATCGGTGCTTCCCCGGATTTTGGCTGCTACTGCGACATGCCTAAAACGTTGGAGTATCAGAACTTTACGCCAAGCATGTCTAAATCCGTGGCGGAGGCGTCGCCCATTTCGGCGTTGAATCTGTTCACATCCCAAATTTCCACACGCCCGGTCATGCCATAGACCACCACGTCTTTTTCAAGACCGGCGCGTTCGACCTGATAAGAGGTCAGCGTGATTCGTCCCTGCTTGTCGGGCGTTACGGTGGCAACGCCGCGCAGCAGGCGACGCTGGCGGGTCCGGTCTTCCATATTGCCCGAGCACTGCTCGATCTGCCCGGCGACCTCAAGCCACTTTTCTTCCGTATAGCAAAACAGGCAACCGTCCGCAGAGGGGTAAACCACGAACTGCTCGCCCAAACCCTCCCGAAATTTCGCGGGGATGAACAGACGGTTCTTCACATCAATCGTGTGGTAAAATTCGCCCTGAAAAACCATGCCGCATCCCTCCTGATTTCGAGTTTTGTGATGAATCCGTTCAAAAAGCGGCAAAACATCCACCTTTTTGCCCCTTTTTTAACCTAAACCCACCCCTTGGCTTAAATTATATACGTCATTGGCAAAAAAATCAAGTACAATTTCCATATTTTTATAAAGAACATTTGTGCTTTATATTAAAAAAAAGAAAAATTACACAATTCTACAAAATGTGGTGTTTTTCGAACAGAATCACCGCAGAACTTGCGTCGGCTGACAAAAAAGCACAAAAAAAACAGGCAGGCCGCTTTACACGGTCTGCCTGAAAATATGAAAAAATCAGTCTGCGCTGTAAGGAAGCAGTGCGATATGACGCGCCCTTTTGATTGCGACGGTCAACTCTCTCTGGTGCTTTGCACAGGTGCCTGTGATTCTGCGGGGCAGAATCTTTGCTCTTTCAGAAGTAAAGCGGCGCAGCTTGCCGGAATCTTTATAATCAATAAAATCTACCTTATCAACACAGAATGTGCAAACCTTTTTGCGGCCTTTCTTGTTGGGGCGGCCGCCCTTTGAAGATTTTTCGTATGCCATAATCGTTTTCCTTTCTCCGGCGAATCAAATAGTGCTTATCAAAAAGCCCGCACCGCCAAGTCGCCGGACTTGTGGAACTGACAAATGCAAAGTAAAAACAATTTAGAACGGCAAGTCGTCTTCGGCAGGAAAAGCCTGCGAAAAATCATCGACCGACGCGTTCTGGTAAGACGGCGCGGGAGGAGGAACCTGAGAATCAAAACGGCTGCCTGCGTCCGCAGTGCCGGATTCACCCTTGCTGCCGCAAAAGCTGACATTGTCGGCAACAATCTCAAAAGCCTTGCGCTTGTTGCCGTTCTTGTCTTCATACATGCGGGTCTGCATACTTCCCTGAATCGCAATCATAGAGCCCTTGCGGAAATATTTCGACACAAACTCGGCAGTGCCTCTCCAGGCCACAACGTCAATAAAATCAGTCTGCCGCTCTTCGCCCGGGCGCACATAGCTGCGGTCGACCGCGACAGTGAAAGACGTCACGGAAACACCGGAATTTGTGGTGCGCAGCTCTGGGTCGGCAACCAATCTGCCCATAAGAATTGCACAGTTCAGCATATCATACCCTCCTTACTCTCCCTTTTTTACAATAAGAGAACGCAAAACGCCGTCTGTGATCTTGATCACGCGGTCAAGCTCTGCGGGGAACTCAGGCTCTGCCTGATAGTTGAACAAAACATAATAGCCTTCAGTTTCATAGTTGATCGGGTAAGCAAGGCGGCGGGTTCCCCAAACGTCGACGCTGTCGATCGTGCCGTTTGCCTCAATCAAAGCCTGAAACTTTTCGGTCAATGCCTTGACTGCCTCTTCGCCTTCTTTCACCGAAAAAACAATTACGGTTTCATAACTCAATTTTGCCATTTCGTTGCACCTCCTTTTGGTCTGTGGCCCTGGGTCTTTGCCCAAAGCAAGGATAGCTGAGCGGATAAAGCTTATCCGACATTATATCATGCGACAAATCTCGCACATCAGCAGTTTTGTATTATAACAGTATTAGAAGAAAATGTCAAGCAAAACAGATGGCAAATCAAAAGATTTGTTAATTGCCCAGGATTTTCTAAAAGCCACAGTTAAATTAAGCAAACATAAAGCTTCGGGAGTTCTATTATACACCAAAAAAAACCAAAAACTTTTTATTTAGCCGCTCGAGAAACAATTATTTTTTCGGTTTTTATAGCCAATATCCAAAAAAATTAGCGATAAAAACAATGCTGTTTTGCTAAAATGCGATTTTTTAGATAAAAAGTGCAAAAAATATCTGACTTCGTGAAAATGTTCACAGAATCGCCAAACTTCATACAAAAAAAACTGTACAATATAATTTGGGGTAGTAAAGCAGAAAATATGTGGGAGGGGATATAAGAAGATGGCAGAAAAAGCTGAATATCGAAGTTCGAAAAGATCGAAATCCATGATCAAAAAAGCATTCGCAAAATTGCTTCACGAAAAAGACATATCAAAAATCAGCGTCACCAATATTGTGGAGACTGCCGAAATCAGCCGGGGCACTTTTTATGCCCATTATCGTGATGTCTACAGCCTGTTTGATCAAATTGAAAACGAAGAGCTTGACAAGCTCTTATCTTTGATTGATGAAATCGGCTACGAAACCATTTTAAGCAGCCCAAAAGCGTTTTTGAATGAAACACTGAAATACCTTAACCGCGACATGGAGTATTATAAAATGCTGTTTCTTTCTCACAATGCCAGCCGGTTTATGCTCAGGATCAAAGAATCTCTTGAAACAAAAATACTCAGCGACAACAATTCATCCATCTGTGCGTCAAAAAGGCCTTATGCAGCTGTTTATATATCTTTTTTCGCCAGCGGCCTGAGCTTGACCATCACGGATTGGATGAAAGGAAGCCTCAGTATTTCACTGGATGACCTTTCTGATATTTTGTCTGAAATCATGAGAAAAGCGTTTAACTTTGAATCAAAAGACCTTGCCGGCTTTGAAATCGTGAGATAAGCGTATTTTTACAAGACAACAAAAAAGCGGGGGTTGCACATGATTGTGCAACCCCCGCTTAATATGTTTTATAAGCAATAATTTTATTATTCCGCTTTGCCGATTTGTTTATAGATCTGGTTTCCAAAAACCGCGGCGCCTGTCAACAAAACGCCCTGTATAACGGCCTCCGCACGAAATCCCATCAGGGCAACCGCGCCCAGAATCCCCACCGGCAGCAGCGCAATAGGGATATATTTGTCGGGAAACACCTCAATGTTTTTCATAATGCTTCCAAGAATCAAAAGAACCGGGATCAAACCATAAGCATTATCAACAATATAATTCATAATATCCATATGCAGCAATCCATCCTTTCACATCGTTACTTTACAACGAGGCTGACAAGTGCAGCGGCAAACCCGCCGGAAAGAGCCCCGATCACGCCGCCAATGAGCCTGTCCCACCACGCCGCAGGGCGGTTTTCTAAAAACGCAATGCGTTTAGTGTGCTCCTTCTGCGTTTCCGAATGAATCGCCACCATCTGCGTCAAAAGAGCCGTTGCTTCATTCAGCTTCGCGATGCTTTCCTCAAACTTGTCAAGCCGCTCTTTGTCACGCCGAAAACGCTCGGCGTGCATGCTCATTCTTGCCCCGCAAACATCCGCCGCTATCACATTTGCCTCCATCGTTTTCACCTCTTATTTATCTCATATCAATTTTTGCCGCACGCAACAAATTCAACAACAAAAAGACAGCCGCCGGAGCGATCCTTCGGCGGTTGTCTTCTGCTGGTTCATGTTAGGGCGTGTTGACACTAGCTGTCTAGCCGGCTCTCAATATGGCCACTCTTATTCCAAGCCTGCACTTTTTCTCAATATATCCCTTGCATCCGCCGCGGTGATCACATTGTCGCCGTTCATGTCGGCGGCTTTTTTTTGTTCTTCGCTCAACGCTTCAAGCCCCGCCGAGGCGCGCAGCGCCGTTCTTGCGTCCGCCGCCGTTATCTTGCCGTCGCCGTCGACGTCGCCCGCAAGCGCTGGCTTCTCTTTAAAAACAACACCCACGATCTCACACAAGGCTTTTGCAATCACTTTAGCATATTCGCCAATGCTTTTGTCAAAAACCGCATTGTCTTTTTCGTTAGAAATAAAGCCCAATTCCAAAAGCGCAGAGGCCATTACGCTGTCGCGGTTCACGCCAAAATCCGTGTAGTTCGGCGCACCCTTTTTTACGCCCCGATTAGGCAAGCCGTCAACCGAGCATACTGCGTCCAAAATCGCTTTTGCTTTTAAAATAGTGTTTTGTGAAGCATTGCTCACCACCCAAATTTCATTGCCTGTGGCACCGCTGCCCGCGCTGTTTCGGTGCATTGCAAGATAATAATCGGCGCCCCATGCATTCGCCTGAGCAGTCCTTCCCCCCGGATTCGTATCATTATACCTGGAAAGCAAAACCTCCGCGTCCTGCTCTTTCAACTCCTCAGCGATTAATAAAGAAAGGCGCAAATTATCGTCCTTCTCTAACCGCGTCCCCTTCACGGCACCGGAGTCGTTTCTGCCGTGACCGGGATCTATGTATATTTTTTTTGCCATATTCAATCCTCGCCTTCGGTTTCGTTTAATATGCCCTCAACCTGTTCGCGCAAAACAGCCGGGGTGTCCGCAAGAGTTTTCAAACCCTTGAGAATCAGTGTCGCATAGATTTTCGCCATGATCTCCAACATCCTTTCAAAAAACCCGTTTCCCGCTACACCTCAAAATAAGACCCTTCGTCCCATATGATGCTGAAAAGCAAAAGGCTCAGCCGACTTCAAACACCTTGCGCGCACAGCAAAGAGCATCATGCTTTATTATATGCCACAAAGTGTCTTTGGGTTATTTCACCTGTCCTGGGGAGTGTTGACATAAACCTTCCGGCAAATGTCAGTCGCCGGCATGCAGCCCTTCATAAAGCTCACATAACGCAAGCTGCATATCCGTCACCTGTTCATCCAGCTGTTCAATTTGTCCAAGGACCTCACGCACATCAATCGTCGCGGGCTGCGAAAAACCGCCTAAAAAATCCTTCATTGCATTGCGAAGGATCCCCTTTGTTTCTTCGGGCAGCGCACTGCCGGGCACAACCGGCATTTTGGGTTTGGCATCAAAGTCAAGCATCGGTCCACCTCCTAAATCACAAGATATGAAGAACGATACACAAGATAAACATTCCAGTACTGAAATGTATTAAAAAACATATTTTTTGCCGCTTCAGAATCAAACGTCACAGAAGCAAGCATATACATATCGCCGATTTTTGAAAAACTCCGGTGTGCCTTTCCCATATTATTATACCGCATGGTTTCGTCCAGGAATGACAGTCTCAATTGGGGAAACAGGTTTTCATCCAGCCATGAACTGGAAATGATAATATCCTCAACAAAATCCGTGCCTGTCAGGTTTTCATCCTGAAACGCAATAAAATAGTCCAACCCGTCAGGCACATTCTCAATAAATAAGTCAGAAAGCCGCACAGCACTCCCGCCCTGATCTTCCGAAAAATACAGTCTCTTGATTTTATAATCCGTCAATGCGCGGGTATTGAGTTTTGACCAGCCATCATATGAAATTGCAGTATATTCATCAATCAAAACATATCCGTCCTGCTCAAGAACCTCTATCTGCTGTGATGTATACGGCGTTTCCGACCTCTGGCTAATGCCGGCTCTCTCATACGACACCGGCGCGCTATCCACAAAAGACAAGAACTTTAATGCCTGAGAAACCAGAAAAAAGGTGAGCGAAGGCTCCTCATCGCCGACCGATACCGACATATCAACATCAAAATTCACTTTCATGTCGGTAATCCCATATTCCGAAACGATATCCGCCATCTCATCCGGCAAATTATCAATCACGCCGGAGAGCGTATAGGATTCCGGCTGCAAAAAAGCGTTCAGGTCAATGGGCGATTCGGCCGTGCCAGTGCGCTTGACGCGCCCTGCGGCAGATGTCCCGCCACCCCCAACCCCTTGCGCGGCCAGCTGCTCCACAAGGTGCTGCAGTCCCTGTTTATTCAGGTATTTGTTCATGATGCAAACACCGCCGCCACGACAGAATCAATCTCAGAGTTGGTGATCGCCACCATATCAGAGGTCTTGAGGTAGCCGCTCAAATCCACCTCGCTGCTGCCGATCTGCTCCCACGCGCCGGAAATGACCATCCACTCCGTGTAGCGGTTGCCGGTGCCGCCGCTCTCGTCCAGCATATAGATCGCATGCTCATTTGCAGCGCCCACAGCGGGCAGCTCGGCGACAATCACGCGCTCGAGATGTCCCGCCGCGCCGATAGCCGCCGCGACCTGCGCCGCCGTCTGATAGCCCGCATCATTCGTGAGCTGGCCGACCGCAGAAGGGATTGTCGGCTTGTTGTACAAGCTCTCGTAATTACCGTCAAAGCTGCTGTCGCCGGCATCAAGGATTTTCTGCTTCAGCTCGTTTGTAAGGTCGTTTGTCGACAAGCCTTTACCTGCCTCTTGCGCCACAAACAGCGCCCTGATGCGCTGCATGAGGTATAATACCCCGTCCTGACTAAGATATTTTGCCATGTGTACTCATCCTTCCTGATCTCAAATTTGACCGTTCAGCAGGTCTTCCAACTCCATATTGCTGATTTCTTCAATCCCGATCTCCTCTGTCGTTTTATTGCCCACGAGGGTTACGCCGTTGATTCGGGGCTTGTTGACAAGCACATCATAATCATTCGTCCCCTCACCAAGCACCGTGACTGTGCCGTACTGGTTCGCATGCACCTTCATGGGCACAGCGGCCGACATCAGCCTGACCTTATGCACAGCACTCATATCGCACCGCCCCCCAAAAATCTGTATATGGTTTGTTGTTCGACCTCGCTCACAAAAACATCCTCAGTTTCATTGTTCACACGCCAATGAAACTGCCATTCAACCGGCTCGTCATCCGAAAGCCGCAGCGTTTCCTCCTGCGCAAACCGAATCAGAATGCTGTTATTCTCCAAAAAAACCATATCGTCTTTTAATTTCGTGATCACCAGACCCCGCACAGGAGTTGATACATAGAAATGAATAGAAGCAATCTCGTTTAAAGTCACTTCCTCCGGGAATTCAAAAATAAGATTTGCAGTTGCTCCCCGTGCCAGCATTATTATCACACTCCTTTAACTCATTGTGATGCTCTTCCAGTTACTCCACGCGTCCCCACGGTATCCGCGCTGATATGTCTTCATTTGTGGAGTAGGATCATTGTTAAGATTTGTCAACCGCTGGATAACAAATATATCAATTTTAAAAACCTCCAAGATTCCATAATCTATGTCAGAACCTGACGGTAAATTGCCGGAAGCGCTGCTAATAAAATAAATACCCGTTGTTTTTAGATTGTTTAAATTTTGGGCCGGACTTGCGTCACCGAACTCACCCATTGCCTTTAAACTTATCAGTGCGTCTGCTTGAGTAGTCGCATTCGTTCCGCCTCTGACGATCGGCAGGGTGCCTGAATTGATATTTGAAGCACTGTGCGAATGAGACACAGGCGCCTTTCCGTCATTTAATACCTTACCCTGTGCCGCAGAAAGCGGCCTAGTTGCGTTTGTGCTGGTTAAACTGTCAATAACAGAGGTTCCGCGCAATTCTTCATCCCATGATGACCACTCGCCCAGATATCCCATGCGTACAAACGCTCGTGCCCCACTCCAGTTTGTAGTAGGAACCAATTCCTGAATAACTCTACCATTAACGTTGCTTACATATAACGCACAATATGTACCGCTCAAGATGGACGGCACATTAATGATAGTGTCTCTGTCATCATAGTGATAGTAATATCTTCCAGTAGTGATATATGTGTTGAGGTCACTGCCGGCGGGAATACGGGTATAACTATAAGGCATCGCTCCAACATCTGAGCTTGTCAAAGTGATGTCTACATTAAGTGCTTTGCCGTTTACGGTTCTACTGATGGGCACTTTTCCGTCACCCAACACTTTGCCCTGTGCCGCAGAAAGCGGTTTGTCTGTTACCGTACTGGTTAAATTATTAATAATGTCTGCTTTGGGGATTTTTGCGTCAAGTGCCGTTTGCGTTGCCGTAGAAACAGGCTTATTCGCATCCGATGTATTATCCACATTCCCAAGCCCGACCTGCCCGGGAGTGTGCGAGTGAACCGCTGCCGCCGCGCCAAGGCTTGCCCTTGCGCCCGCCGCGTCCTGCGCGCCGGTGCCTCCCCGGTTTAACGGCAAAGTCCCGCTGATAATCTCGGCAGCATCGTGTGTGTGTCCCACTGTGGAAAACGCCGCTGTGTCCACATTCGCTTCAACGCTCTCCGCTCCGCCCAAAATCAGGTTCACAAGGCACTCATAAACATAGTTCGGGCTCTCGTTCTCGCTCGGGATAACATCCGGCGTATCATTCTGCAAAATCATATACAGAACATCCTCCGGGTTCTGGTTCAATTTCCCGAAAATACCGATCTGGCGCAGGTCAAACGCTTGCCCAACCCCATTGTTATGCAGCTGCAATCGTATGCCGGAAACATTCTCCTGAGCTGAAAGTTTTGTTATCTGCATCTCCTGTTTGCTGTTTGTCAGTGCCGTCTGATTCGCCAGCTCGTTTTCGGGAACACTCCCCGCTCCGCACACCGCCTTTGTAATTCTCAATATGTTTCCCGGTGCCGATGCCAGCAGCGCCGCCCCGCCGGCGGTCAGCACACATTTCCATCTGCTCATAAAAAACTCCTTCCTTTTCCTCAGTGATTGATTGTTTCTTGATGAAACTCCGTCATCGCAACGCCGTAAAAGGCTCCGACAGAAAAAGGGCTTGAAAGCGTAACCGTCAGGGTGAGATGCGCGGGTTTGCGCTTGTTCAATATTGCCACGCAATCATTCAGCACAAAAGAATCGTTGGTATCGCGCACAATTTCAACATGAATTCCCGAGTCCGGCAGATATGCGACATTACACGGGCTGCCGGTAAACATCGCCACGACCTCTTTGATTTTATCCGGTCCAAACCGCCCGTTCCCAATGAAATGAGAGGCAATAAACCCTTTTCTGTTTTCACCGGCCCGCAAAACCTCATAGCCAATTCCCAGAAATCGTTCCAGCTCTTCGATCATCTTGTCCTGGGCCGAGTGCACAAACTGGTTTTCAACCGCAAGAACAACGGCATTTGCGGCCGCTTCAAGCATCCTGGCGGCAGCCGAAACCAGCGCGTCCATTTCCTTGAACTCCAGCAGCCACAGCGGGTAACATGAGCGAATCTGCCTCATAATTTCTTCTGTGTGATACATAGGCCAACACTCCTTACATATATGAAACATCTTCAATCAACGGCACAGCATATTCCGCAACATCAATTTCCGCCCCGTCTGTTACTTGCGTGTCGTTGCGCATAAGAACCAACGAAGAAACCGCATAATCATCAATGCTCTTCATCTGTGCGATTTTTGCGGCGATTTTTGACTTTGCGACCCAATAGGAATCCTGCGCCGCAAGGTTCAGCTCCTTGAAATAGTCGGCAAGCAAAAGCGCCATCTCCTCTTGCACCTGTGCTGCCGTGTATCCGTCGTTTTTCTTCACGCAAACAGACAGTCTTATTTCTACGGCAGCAGGCGCAATCGCTTTAAAAATCGCACCGATATTCGCGACACCCTCTCCGCTGCCGTTTTTGCCCGGGTCAATCTTGTTTTGGAGTTTCATAACAATATCAGCAGCCGCATCCTTTCCCTGTGGGTCAAGAATAACGCCTTTGACATGCTTTACGCCGGTTTCTTCATCCGGCTCAGCAAGAAAGATACGCGCGGCGCCGACTCCCTCTTCTTCCTCGCACCATGTTTTGTAATGCTGCCGGTTCCCGTTTTCAGCCGGGCCCGCCAGTCTTTCCCGAAGCCTTGTGCGAAAACTGTCATCGTTCTCCCCGTCCTGCGCAAGAGGCCTCTTCTGTCTGCCAAACACAACTTGGCTCAACCCCCTGGCGCTCTCAACCGGCACGGCAAGCGTTCCCTCATCAGCAATCCCGTTTTCACTGCTCCCCGCTTTTTCCGCAAGCAAAACCGTTTCGCTTCCAAATGGCGTCACAACAAAAAAATGCCCGTCCCAAAAAAAACGGTCGCCGATCTCCGGGGGCCTGCCGCCTTCCTCAATGACTGCGTTGTATTCATACACAGCCTTCGTCGCCGCGTTGCGTTCCATGCCAAAATCGCGTCCCCGGTCGTCCAAATATTCACCCTGCGCGCTCGTCAGACTGATTTGGTCATACAGATGATTCAAATCGGTATAAAACCGACTCAGCAAAAACAAAAAACCCGCGCCGGCATCATAATAAATACCGCCCTGTCTGGTGTCGATACCCTCGGGAGCAAGCTTCAAATATTCTTCCATCAACTTTTCATAGCTCGTGTCGATCAGCAATCAAAACACCTCCTCAATCTGCAAAGCTCCGAATACGCTTTTCACCGTAAAGCTTAAATATAACCTGTCCCTCGTCATTGAATAAGAAAAATCGCTCACATCCTCGATTCTGTCGTCATGGATCAGCGCATCCCTGACCGCCAGCTCCAGCTCCGAGGCAACCAGCGCCGGGCTTTGGTGTTCGGCAGTCTGAACACGCCTGATCTCGCTTCCGTACTGCGCGTCATAGATCAAAAAAGCAAACCGCTCCGTACACAGCGCTTTACGAATAAATTGCCGCAGCGCTTCCAGCCTGTCGCAAGCACCCTGAATACAACAATTCCCAAAATCCATCCAGTATGTCCTTGACGGGCGCAGCGCATCCTCAGGGGCAACGGCGGATACCGAAAAGGCCTTTACCACCTTCATGCAACCACCCTTCCAATCACAACATATTTTTTTTCCTTCTCCAGGCACACAAGATAAACCTTTTCACCGCTTTGCAGCGCGCCGTGCACCGTGGCGTCGTCCGCAGAAAGGCTCAACGACGGAATGCTGAGCTTCACGCCATAATCCCTCAGGTGCTGCGGTACACAAAGCGAGCGCTCTCCCAAGGTCACCTTGCCGTCATTTTGAAGCGCGATCAAAAGCGGGTTTCCCGATCTCACAATGCCGATTTTCACGCTCGCACCGCTCTGGTTCAGCCCCTGGATCGCTCTTTTTAAAGACATCTCACTCATAACGCACCTCACGCATCAAAATCAAATTCGCTCACAGCTTTCAGTGTCAGCTTCATGGTGTGCCGTCCTCCCTGAAAGCTGTGGCTGTCGCTCTCCACATAAAAGCTCCGCTTCAAATCAAGATACGGAATCTTTACAAACACACACAATCCCGAAACAATCTCAGGAATGCCCTCGGCGTCTAAAGAAAGCACGCGCTCCGGCTCCCCCTGTTCTTTCATCATTGAGTCAATCAGCTCCGTCAGCTTCGCCTGTGTCAAATCCGTTCCCGCGGAGCTGACCTCCTGAAAAATGCCGATTTTCTTTTCTATCTCACTGTTGATGCGCTGCGCGGCAACACTGTTATCCTTGCCCAGCAGCTTGATACGCGTCTTGATTTTTTCAATATCCCTGCTGTAGGTGAAGCTCGTCAGGTTTTCCCCCGAGCCGATCACCCACTGCACCATATTGTCCGTCCTTCTGATGAGCCGAAGCGTCCCGTTTTCACAAACCACGCTGTACCGCTTCCCCGTCGCGTCATGGGTTGTTTCGAGCGCGTCACAGATCACATCAAAACCCGTGGTCATCGGCTTTGGCAGCTCCTCAACAATATATTTCGTGTCCGCAACGTCTTTGAACGGAATCCCAAAGCGCGTGCAAACATCCCGAAAAACAAAAGAGGCCGTCTTGTTTGTATAACTGAACGAATCCTTGTTGTTTGAAAGATAAATGCCGTTATCATAGGCCGTGAGCGTCATCATTCGTTTCTGGTTCTGCTCCTGCCGCATAAACATGCCGCGAAACAGCTCCTTGCCGTCATGCAAAAAAACGCACTGGTGCCCCTCCTCCACATCAATGCCCGTGCGCTTGTCCTTCAGCGTTTCATGGTCCGCGAGCACAACCCGCAGCGTCCGCGCGGCGGAGTCCTTCCTGCCGGACCACTGATAGCTCTCAACAAGCCGCGTGGCGTCAAAACAATCCTCATTTTTTACAATTATCAACCTGTTTGACATACTGCCCCCCTTTCACAAAGCGCCGGTTCTGTCATGAAGGCAGCTTCAGCACTTGACCGGGATAAATCAAATTGGGATTTTTCAGAATATCCCTGTTGAGGTTAAAAATTTCCATATACCGCCCGCTGTCCCCGAGCTGCTCGCGGGCAATCTTCATCAGCCAGTCGCCGGGCTTGACAGTATAGGTCCCCCCATGGTCCCGGCTCCCACCGCGGGCGCCGTTTCCCAAATCCGCGATCCCAAGGGTCGAAACGTCCACCTTTTCCATTTTCATCACTTCGCGCGATACAAAAGAAATTGAAAAGTGCCGTGTGCCGACATCGCCGCCTCTTTCATTCACCTTAAAGGATTCAATCACGCAGTTCATACTGATTTCAGTACCCACAATATTCAGCCGAAGGGGCGTTGCATTCATAATCCATTCTCTTAAGGAAACAAGTTTCGTCCTTGGCGGAATCACTGTATGATTTACATCGCCCGAGACCCGCTCCACCGGAAAATATGATGAAAAAGAAATTCTGGCTGCCCTTTTATCGCTTTTCACAGGAACCTCACCGAGGCCGTCGATATTTACCGTTGTGACTCCAGACCCATAATCAATGCTGATCTCCTCCGGCAAAACAGGAAAGAAAAAATCCCCCGAGCCGTTCTCTTTAAAGAGCCATATCTCATATTTTGAGGCCATTGCAATTTCCGCCTTTCCGTTTATCTGTTTTTCGCCAGCGGCTCCTCGCCCCACGCGCCCTCATAGTTTTCTGAAACACCGCCCAAAAGCGAAAAGGTGATTTCCTTGGCCTTGTTGGGCGTGAGGCCGCCGGCCCGCTCGGTAATGCTCAAAATTTTCGCAAGCTCATCCAGGTTTGAAACGTTCGGCTCCAAAAAATATGCCTCCACATACTCAAACGCATATTCGCTCAGCAGCTTATGGTTGATCACCCACGCGAGGCTTTTGCGTTCAGGCTGAAACACCTGCTTTTCGGTAATTTCCATCGCCATGCCCGCCGTAGCGCGGTTAAAATCCGTGGTGTATCCCACATATAAGTCCGGCAGATGAAAAGCCGACTGCACCCTTTTGCGGTTGTTGTCAAGATATTCCTGAAACAGCTCGTCCCGCTGCAGCATAGAGGCCAGATCCCGAATCTCGATCTCCGGCGTCTTTGCGTTGCCGAAATCCGTCGAGTTTTCGGTGCTCTCCGCTTCCAGCACCATAAAAGCATGCTGGCCGCGTTCGCCCTTGATGTCGTTCATATACCCCTGCAGTTTATCAAAGCTCTCCTCCGAAAGCGTGCCACCCTTGATCATAAACATCAACGGCGTATGCCTGCCCTCTTCAAAATAACGGTTGTTCAGGCTCTCGGCCTTTCTGCTGCCGTCAATACCCAGGCATTGCCCCAGCCAGCGCACTTCTCCATAGGGCTTATCGCCAAGGGCAAACTCCAGAATCTCATTGGCGCAAAACTCTTCGGCAAGGCCCTCGCCCTGTGCCAAATACTGCCCGTCGCGGCTATCCATCACGCGCGGATCACCGAACTCTTTGAAATATACCGTCTTACTGCCCGTCTGCTGCTTATATTTGCAAAACCTGCGCCTGCGCTGTTCCCCATGTGAATGGTAAAAATATTCCGTCTCTGTATACGGCGCCAACGGAACTGTTTTGCGTACGCTCGGGGTGTTGCGAATAAACTCAATGCCGTTTACCTCGCCCAGCGCATTACGGATGACTTCCACATAAGCAATGCCATAGGTCTCCCGCGCCGCAATCACCTTTTCAAACACTTCTTTCGTGTCCATATCCATGTTTAGCAGCTCAAGAACCCTTGTGGCCTTTTCAAATTCGGCCGCCATTTCCGGCGTTTCCTCAGAAAAGTCCTCTTTATAGCGCACCCCGATGCCAAACCCCGCGATGTTGCTTTTATACGCCCGAATACACTGCGGCAAAATGCTTGAATGGTCAACCATCAGTTTATATCCGCGCAGCTCAGCCGGCGGCTCAAGCCAGTCCCCCGCCGCCATCTCGGCAGCCTCATCCAGCAAAACAGAATGCTCGGCCTTTTCAATCTGTCTTGGCGCAATAATCCTCACGCCCACTTGCTTCCGGTTCTCCTTTTTATTCGCCGTCATCTTCATACTCATCCTTTCGCAGACGCAAATCTCTGTTCCTTATGCTTTTTTGTTCCTGCTTTATCTTCACCGGCAGCACGCACAGCAAAACGCAGTCCGCCTCGTCCGGCGAGGGCAGTCCGCGCTTTTTCATCTCATTCTTGCTCTCAACCTTGATTTTGCTGCTGTCGGTAATGCCGTATTTCCTTGCCGCAAGCTGCGCAATCAGCGCGCCATCATCCGGCAAAAAAAGCCGCTCCTGTATGTTCTCCGATTCCAGCAGCCGCTTCAAAACCCCCATCATATAAGAAGTGCTGTCGGCGTAGTGCGCATGCTTGATAGAAGTCCCGAAATGCACGGGAAACACCTCCAGCCACCAAAACCGCCCCGGGTCGCCCCGCTTCATCTGCCGCAGCCGGTCAACGACCCCACCGCCGACGCCGCCGTCGTCAACCTTCACGGCAATTTTGCCTTCATAGCCATGCCGGGCAATCAGTTCCTCACCCAGCAAAACCACATTGTCCGCCGTGCGCATCGTATCCTGCCCCTGCTGTTTTTTATAAAAACATATTCTATTATCTATTTTATAGCCGATAACGGTGCGGTCGCCGCCAAAGCGCGCCACATCACAGCCAATGTGAATCTGTGCCGGAGGTTGCGCGGCTTCCCCATCCCCGCCCCCTCCGGCACTCGAGCGTTCAATGAGGTGGAGCGGAATGAACACATCATCCTCCTGCCGGGGAAACTCCCCGGCAACCCGCACCCTGAACAAGTCGCTGTCCTCGCCATACATCTTTCGCAGCGTGTCCACATACTCCCGCGAAACCCGCTGCGAATCCCTTGAATCCACATGAAACACACTGTAAAGCGCTCTGTTTTTGTGGTGGCTGTCATAAAAAAAGCCCGATGTCCGTGTCGGGTTTCCGCACATCAAAAGCCTTGCGCCGGGGGTCGAAAGCGCGCCGAGCACCGGCTCAAAAATACTGTCCTCCACGCCGCTCGCCTCATCAATAATATAGAGCACATGCTGTGCGTGAAAGCCCTGCAGTGCGTCGGGCGTCGTCGCCGTACGCGGCACCGCAAACCACTCCTCGGCCTGCCCTTTGAGATATAATTTTTCCTTGGTCCAAACAAACTCCTTTGCAAGAAGGGGGCTTTGACGAATCCATTTGCTCACCTCGGCCCACAAAATGTCATACAGCTGATGCCGCGTCGGCGCCGTGCACGGCACCTTCGGAAAAGGCCTTGTCGCCATGAACCAAAGCATCGCCCACGCCTGCACCGCGCTTTTTCCCACGCCGTGGCCGCTCCTCACGCTCGTGAGCCGGCAAGACGCCACTGAGCGCAAAATATCCGCCTGCACCTTGTCAGGCCTTGCGCCGATGATATCCTCAACAAAATCCACAGGGTGATCCGCATAATACAAAAGCGCATTATTCACTCTGTCCGCCCTCCGCAGCTTCTTGTTTTTCTAAAATACGCATCCTCTTGTGATACGCCTCCTCAATCGCCCGCGCGAACGACTGCTGGTCCTGCTCATTCCTCGGCATCTCACCCCTGTCCTTAAACAGTCCAAGATGCTTTCCAAGCAACTCCAGCGCCTTCATCTTGTCATAAACGTCCACAGTAATGCCGCTCTTGCTTTCCTTAATGCCGCTGATGGCCCTCTGCTGCTCGTCGTTCAACTCCCCGGTGGCGCGCACCTCCAGAGCCTTCACATCGCACAGCACACGCTCATTTTCTTCCTTCTCCGCATTCCAAACCGTTCTCTCTTCCTGACGCACCACAATCTTGGCATAATCCGCATAGTTCGAAAACGCAATTTTAGCAAGCTCCTCAAGCACTTGCTTCTGGGTGATCTGCACTTCCTTTTCCCGTTGCGCCATGCCCCGCTGAATCCGGCCCAGAATCTCTGCATTCTTCAAAAGCCTTGCGCTGTTCGCGGCCGCGCTCTTCGGCGAATACCCAGCCCTCACCGCAGCCTTTGTCGCGTTCAGGTCCACCAAATATTCCTCTGCAAACAGCCTTTGCCTTTCATTCACAAAACCACCCCACCCATTCACCCGTCTTTTGAAAAAGTTTTTCACAAAAAACACTTTCAAAAAGCGAGCGGATATAGTCGATTAACTTAAAAAGTGACCCAAGGATTGCGAAAATATTTTTTATTTTGTCCGTGCACCTGTGCGCGTGCGCCCACCGCAGGCAGGCGTTCAGTCCTGTAAACACGCTCTAGGGTGGGCAACACAGCGAAATAGACAATAGACCGCAAGATTGGGGTGATTTTCGGGTTAATCGACTATACATTTTCATCGGCGCAAAAGGTGCGGGGGCTTTTGGGAAAAACCGCCAAAACCCCCGCACAAAAAACCATCCGCAAAAAATCCCTGATGTCATCCGCCTTTTCGGGCATCCGCACACAGCCTACACAATGTCATAAGCCCCGAACGAAACGCTGTCCTGCACAAGCTCTCCGCCACTGTCCAGCGCAATCAGCGGAATGTCGCCGGTCAGCACACAGTCAATGCAGGTGACGGTCGCATGCTTTTTCGTCTTTGCAAAATATTCCGAAGTCTCATCATTTTGCACGCCGACAATTTTGAATTTGGGTGTTGTTTTTGATTTTTCATATTCCGTGATCGCCGTCTGCAGCCACGGTGTGGACTTATACTCCGTCATCTGCCCGGTGATATCCCTGCCGAGCCAGCGTCGGCTTTTGCCCTTCTCGCCAAGCACCCTGCTCTCCGCCACGTCGGGCGTGAAATTGATCGTGCACGACACCTGGTTGAGCACCTCAACACCGTCGATATACACCTTGCCTTCGCGAAGGCTCATGTGGTTTCTTGCCATAATCGCAAACCTCCTTCGTTATCTCGTCTGAATTTCAAAATAAAGCTTCTCTGCGCTGTCCACAGCCTGAAGACCCACATTAAAATAGGTCGAATCCCCGCGGCTGGTGTTTCTGTTCACAAGAAAATCCGTGTCATAATCCACGTTCGCAATGGCACCCGTGCCCTCAAACTGCTTGAGCAGTGCCTTGCCCTCGCCCTCCATCACGATCCAGCCCGCGGGGCTGTTGTCAAATTTATTGGGCGGAAAGTTCAGCTTCACAGCTTCCGCGAACGAATCAAACACACGCAGAATCCTGTTCTTGCAATAGCTCATGTCCTTTCCGGAAGAGGCGGTCAGGCTGTTAATGTCATATTCCACAACCACCTTTCCCGCGTCAGACGACGCGAAAAAGAACTCCCCGTTTTGAATCGCCTCCACAGCGGCCGCGTGATTCTTCGGCTCCACAACAGCAACAGCACCCTGATACTCCTTATAGGTCAGGCTCTTTGCTACACCGGCACCGGCGTCCGCGCCTGCGACCCACGCCGCCGCCTGATACGCGTCAAGCTCCCTGCCATCCGCAAGCTTCACCGCGTTTGTCACATTGATAATGCCCTCATAATCTGCCGCAAAGTTTGTGCAGACCGCTTTGCGATACATACCCGCCTCTTCACGCAAATATTTGATTTTGGCTTTCACCTGTTCCAAATGATCCTCATACGGCCAGGCAAGCGTCTGCCACTGATAGCTTTCGCTGCCGCTCAAAAACGCGCTGATCTGCGCGTCAGAAACCGTCGCATTGGCGCCGCCTTCAAGGTTCACCCCCGCGGCCGCGCTCAGCGGGCCTTCACCCTCAAACACGACCCAGTCAGAAACATTGCCGCTCAGCTCCGCAACCGAAGAAACGCCCCGCTTCTCAAAAACAAGCATCGTCCCAAGAAAAACAAAAACATTGTATGTTTGCGGCTCATTCGCGGGGACGCCTTCCACAACAACCTTAAAGTCCTCGCCTCTCCTGCCGGCATATTTCGCCTTCACGGTCAAATTGCCAACCGTCGTTTCGGCAGCACTTCCCCCTGCGGGGAGATAGACCAAAACCTCTTTCGCATTCTTCATCGCCTCACGGATCATCAGCATGCCGTCATTCCCTGCGTCAAAAACACTGTACCCAAGCTGCGCGACCGCGGCGTCCGGGTTTGAGCCGTCAAGGCAAATAAAAGTGTCGCCCGGGCCGTAGTCGTGCGCAAGCAGTGGCAGCAGCACCGTCCCGCGCTCAACCGTACCGACCGTATTCGCACTGTTACCTAAAAAATTAATATACGTTCCGGGGCGCACCTTGCCCACAGTTACGTCAAAAGTTCCACCTGCCAGTATCATAAACCTCCTGTTCGCGCCGCCGTATTCGCGGCGCACTGTTTCGTTCTTGTTTTTTGCGTTTTGCTCAAACCTGAGAGAACCGCATTTTAATCACGACCGGGTAAAACAAAACAATTCCGCTCCCCTCAAAGCGGCACTGCTTTGCGGCTCCCGCACACATCAACCGGCGTCAGAACCCTTTTGTGAAATATCAGCAAAAAACCGGCCCGCTTTTTCATGGTCCTGCCCCGCGAACTCCCGAAAGCTGTTCCATTTCAGAATCAGCTGTGCCGTGCCGCCCTTGAGCCGCTTTATCGCAGGATCCTTCAGTCGTAAAAACTCCTCTGTTTGCGAACCGTCCTGTGAAAGCAGCACAATCAGATTCCGTTTTGAACGGGCCTTCTGCAAAACGGCAAGCGCAAGCGCACCGGCATCCTGCGCGGTCACGTCAAAAAACTCAATCTTCCACACATACTCAAGCTGAAACGAGTTGAGCGTCCCGCCCCGCGCGATCACATCCATCGCGGGAAAATACACGCAGGGCATCGAAAAATCCTGCGGCACCTCATAATAATACGGCACCACGCCGCCCGGCCTCGCCTCATCGGCCGCGTCACACACAAACCGAACCACGCTTGCCATTTCCTGCTCCAAAACAAAATCCCCTTTCCCAAAGCCCTGCCTCTTACAGGGGCATCTGGTTTCTCGTCCGCTTCACAAACACAATCAAATGGTTCCCGCGCACATTCCTTGGCACCTGCGCCGTATACTCCAGTCCCGTCTCCCTGTCAATCACCTTGTCGTTCAGGCGAATATCCGTTCCGGAGGGCAGCGCGAGCTTCACCCGGGCGGCATATTCGTTCGCGGGCTCCTTCTGCTGCATCAGTGTGTCACGGTACTTCAACCCAAAGTGGCAGGGCACGTTTTCAACGTCCGGCACATCAGAATACGCATACGAAAAAGAGGGCTTCAAGCCGTGTCCGGGGCTTGCGCTTTCTCGCGTAAGGTGATAAATATCGCACCGGTGATCCCAAAAGTCCTTGATACTCATCCCGCTTCCCCCCTACAGCCTCCGCAGCTTCAAATCCGTTACCGTGCCGGTTGCAAGCACATATTCACGCAAAAGTGAATCAAGTCCCAATGCCGCAATATCGACAAAGCTGTTTTCCGCCTCATAAGAATATTCGTCAAATGTTTCCTTTTTGACGCCCTTCGTCAGCATCACGGCATTATGGGCGAAAGCCTCCGCAAGCAGCACGCAGGCCGTCCGCACTTTTTCGGGAACCGTTTCGAATTCCGCGGCGGCAAACGAGTTTCCGGTGAAGCGAATCACAAACTCCTCCGCGCGCAGAATATCAGTCTGCAAGTTTTCCCACGGGCGCTTCCTCACGTCCTCAAACGCAGAATACACCCGCACATCCGCCGGTTGAATCCATGGCCTTTGTGCCATCAGGCGACACCTCCCATAAAATCTGGCATAATCGTGGCGATATTACAGCGCTGCAAGCTCCTTCACCATCACAACGGCATCCGGCTCTTCGATCACCGGGTCAAAATCAAAGTGAATCACATAAAAGCGCTTATCCTGCATAATCGCCTTTTCGCCTTCTGTGGACTTTCGGATTTTCACCGAATACGAATGCACTGCGACAAGGTTCTGCGGGTCGGTCAAAATGATTTTATCGTCCGCCAGCGCGGGCACGGCGACAACAGGCACCGAGGCCGGGCTGTTCATGATCGCGTCCGTAATACCGCCGCCCGCGGCAATCACCCTGTCAAGCAGGTATTTGTCCCAGTCCTGCTTGCGGCGGGGGGACATCAGCCAGCGCAGGTTGCCGTTGTTATACTTGTTCGGCATCTGCTTAAGCGCGTCATAAAACACGTCAACCGACATCTTGCCGTCATTTTCATCCGCGCGGTCAAGCACATGCCCGCCCGCGGCAATCTGCTTGACCCAGCCGTTGTTGATTTTCAAAAAATCATAATCGTCGTCAGACTCGGTAATCGCCTCGTCGCCGTTGAGGCAAAGGTCTTCCTTGTCCACGGCGACTTGCTTTGTCATGAGCGAAACCACAACGTCCTCAAAGTTTTCGCCTTCGATGTTCTCGCGCAGCGCCTCTTCGGTAATTTCCCAGGGCAAGCGCACGGCAGTAGTCGTGTATTCGATCTTGCCAAAGGTCGGCACGGCGCGAAAACCGTCGTCCGTGTTCTCCACCTTTTTCCTGAGCATACGCGACGCAATGCCGATTTTGTCGATTTCACCGATTTTCTCGGGGCGGATCACATTGCGCACAAGGCCCCCGAGAGGCGTCGCCTCAAAGGTCATCTGCAAAAACTGCTTCGCCTGACCCGGGTTCAAAAGCCCCGAGGTCACATTGCCTGTGCTGATCGCAGCCTTTGAAATAATGTCATAATTGCTTTTCATTGTTGTCGTCATTCCTTTCTATTGATATGAAACACCATTAAAAAAGCAGATAAAACAGAGAGATGCATTCCTTAAGAAGAATGTGCCCTGAGCGATAATTTTATCGTCGCTTTTGTTGGTGTTTCGTATGAAACGCATAAAATCGGTCAAATGAACCCCTTCAAAAAATGGCTCTCCTTTTTCTCAAAAGCGCTCAGTCTCGCGTCCTCATCATCAAGGTTCGTTGAAACGCCTCTCGCCTTTTTCAAATTTTTCAGCGCGCTTTCAATGCTCTCGTCGATCATTGCCTGAATTTCCTCTCGTGTCATTTCTTCGTCCTCCTTCCGCTCCGCATCGCTATCCAAATCCTCAATCTTCAGCAGCTCCGCCATTTTTTTAAGAAACCCGCCCTTTTCGCGTTGTACCGCCGAATCGCCGCACCGCTTTTCAGCCAGCACACCGTGCGGAGTGTCTGCCTCGGCATAGCGCCCGACCCCGCCCATGGAAAACCCGGTAATCTTGCCCTTTTGCACCGCTTCCCAGATTTCCCTGTTCTGCACCTCAAGCGTCAGCAGCCAGGTTCCCTTCGCGATGCGCACATTTCCAACAAGCATTTCACACGGGGCGACATAGTTCTCCACAATAAAAACCCCGTCGGCCCCCTGAAAACTGTGCTGCACATCCACATTGTCCCCGTTTTTCGCAAACCAATAGGCGGCCTTGCGAATCTCTTCGTCCGTCATAAAATTTCCGTGGGCGTCCTCGCAAAACGGCTCATACACGATCCCCGTAATATAATGAGACTCCTCATCCACCTTCACAATTCTGCCAAACCGCGAAAACGCGGCCTCATCCTCCCCGGCCTTGGCAATCAAAAAACGCCGGCCGTTTGCGGGGCGGTCAACCAAAGAAACATACTGAATCTTCGCGTCGCTGATTTCCAGAGCTTTTCTGATCTTCATATCCTTCACCCCCCTCCTCAAAGACATAACAATGCGCTTTCGCAGGCATCATTCATGATCACCCGCGAAAGCGCGAAACAGGATTGCCGCTCAGTGAAAAGACCGCATCGTCCGTTACCCTTTCCACGATAGCATATTACCACACCAAAAGCCTTTTGTACTGCAAACTTCAAACACGCCCTAAATCCGCAGCCCGCGCTCCCGGCAAAACAGCAGCCGCGCCTCCTTGAGCCAATAATACACCTGCCGCTCGCTTGCCGGAATCTGCAGCGAGGCCACAAGCACCCGCCGCGCGATCTCGCCCTTGTCCAGCTTCACGCCCGGTCCCGCAAAATAAATCATCTCCACCGCGCGCAAAATCTCCCGTCCGTTTTTCTTGCGCTCAATTTGCACAATCGCCTGTTCCACAGCCCGCAAATCCTCAAGAATCGGCGCCTTCTGCGCCATCAGCCGCTCCGCGTTGATCAGCGCCTGCTCCGTCGGCTTTGAAATCCCGCTTCTGATCCAGCACAGTTCATCCCTGCTCTTCCGCACGGCATTTTCATGAATCAAATGCCGCAGCTCTTCATATGTAGGCTGTCCGCACAGCGCATACAAGCGAAAGGCGGCAACCGCATAGCGCCGGGAATCGTCCTCGTTTTCTTTATTTTCATCAAAAAACACCTGCAAAGCTTTCTGCAAATTCATCAAAACACGCTCCTTTTACAAAACTTCCTGTGCTGCCTTTCTTATTCATCCTCACCGGTCGTCACCGCTTCCAATCCAAACAAATCCAGCAGATCATCCTCATGAATGCTGAAAATATAATCAAAAAAGCAGGAGCGATGAAAAATCTGTTCCTCAACCTCAACATAAACTTCACCCTTCACAATACCATCCTTGCAATAATCACACCGGCACACTTGTTTCCCCTCGGGGGCATTCGGGCATCCCGGCGCATGGATCCGTCTATTGCAATATTCGCACATACATTCACCTTCTTTATTTGTGGCACAAGCTTCAATCTTTGACAACGGCTCGTGTTATGACTTCATTATCCACATTTCAGAGGGTTTACACCGCAAAAAACATTGCAGCACAACTGTAAAAATATTACATTTTTGTTATATTGTATCATCGGTTTTTTGATTCTGTGACTTTTTTCAACATATCTGCTCTAAAAGTAGGACATTTCTATCTTATTCGACACAAAACAACAAAGAGGCATCCACCTTCGATGTCTTGGCCAACAGGCAAAGCGTATACACGCTCGGATGGTTTTTCCCGTTTTCAATCGCATTGGTCTGCGATTTACTGACGCCGGAGAGCTTCTCCAACTCCCGCAAGCTCAATTTCTTCCTTACTCTGTGATCATAAATAAAATACCGAACCATCATCCGGCAGCATCTCCTTTGGCTTGTTTTCTCTTTATCAAACCGTATAAAATTGAAAAAAGGCCGAGTCAAAATGAACCACCTCATTCTGACTCGGCCTATATTCGATTTCAAAAAAACAATACAATTCCAATATGTGCCCTCATCACATATCAAATGTTAATATAGGGGCTACTAAATAATTGCCTTTTATGAAAGGCAATTGCAAAACCTATGGTTTTGCTCAGAAAATCAAGGATTTTCAGTCAGTGCCCCTGATTTCGGGGTTGGTTCGTCCCAAGAATTGTTAAACTATTATGTGACGAACACAAGAACAAACAAAAAACTCTATTTGTATTGATATGGTTGCGTTTTTTGTTTGTTCAGCAACCCCTAATATAAACTCACCTTGGAAATCTCAATAAATGACCTGAACTTCAAAAACACAATTTTCACGCGTTTCACCTTCGTCGGCTTTAAGGGGCAAATGCGTTTGCTGCCAATCACGTTAGATTGATAAACGCTTTTCCATTTCCCCTTCCCGTTCTCGCAAAACACCTCAAACTCTTCCACATGCTGCCCGTTGCGGATGTGCTCGCGAATCACCAGTTTGTCAAACAAATCCTCTTCTTCCAGTTCAATGATGATTTCAGGTTTCTTGTCACCCGCCGCAGGCCGCCAAAAGCTGTCCTGCTTCTCATTGAGCACATTGCCCGGCGCATACAGCTCACTCAACTGCGAAGAGGCCGAAACGCTCCCCTTTTCCGCCGCAAGGTCATATGCAAAAATCATGTCCAGATACTTCCCAAACGCGTGCAGCACTTGAGAATCGATCTCATACAGCCGCCCGCGCTTGTCCGGCGCAATCCCCAAAAGCAAATTCGAATTGGCGCCCACGGTGTTGCAATAAAGCTTCCACAGCTTATCCTTCGATTTCACCGAATAATTGTCGTCCTTGTGAAAAAACCAGCGAGGCCGCATCGAAACATTTACTTCACAAGGGTACCAAATGAATTCCGCTTCATTTTTTATCGCTTTTCTGCTGCCAAGGTCAAGGTCAGTGACCGCCTTCGCCTTTTTCTCAGGCTTTTTCGCTCCCGAACCGGCCACCAGATATTTCGGCACAACGCTCCATTCTTCCCTGCGTAACACGCCGCGCTCATTGCCGCACCAGCGCACGTCCGGCCCGCAGGCCGCAATCGCCGCATGGGGCTGCAATTCCCGAATCAACGCATAATAGCTCTCAAAATCAAATTCCTGCGTCTTGCCGTTCACGCCCTCGCCATACACACCGTCAAGCCAAACGCAAAAAACATCTCCGTAGTTGGTCAGCAGCTCGTGCAGCTGCCCCCTGAAAAATTCGTTATAAGGCTCACCTGTACCATAACTCGGCTCATGCACATCCCACGGTGAAAGATAAATCCCGAACTTCAGGCCATATTTCCGGCAGGCAGCCGAAACGTCACGCACAATGTCGCCCTCGCCGTTCATCCAGTTTTTCGCGCTTTTCACAGAGTAATCCGTATACTCCGTGGGCCACAGGCAAAAACCGTCATGATGCTTGCAGGTCAGAATCAGGCCACTCATTCCGGCGGCCTTCACATGTTCAGCCCACTCGCCGGCAGAAAAGTCCTCCGGCCAAAAGCTGCCGGGCACAGCAAAGCCATCCCCCCAGTCAACGCCGGTAAAGGTATTCATTCCAAAACAGATGAGCGCGTTAAACTCCGTTTCCTGCCAAAGCATCTGCCGTTCCGTCGGTCTTACCTCCGCCGCGATTTCATATGGCTGCTTCCCCACTCGCTTTGTCCTCCTAAACACTCGTCATATCGTTCGTAGCAATCACATCAATGCCTGTTCCAAGAATATCTTTTATCACAACGTCGCCGATATGCACCGGCGCGTCCAAAACAACCGCGTTAATCACCCGCATGCACTCAAACATCCGGCTCTTCGGCACAGGCTTGTCAGATTTCACAGGCAAAACAGGCAAAACACCGCCCCGCACCTTCACCGTCGTCGTCAGCATCCTTGTGGGATTCGTCATCTCTGTTTCAGCATAGGCAATGCCCCGCTTGCAGCTGTTGCCGGTCACAGAAAGCGCCTTGCCGTCCTCAAACACAACCGTCAGCAAACACCCCAAAGGGCACGAAACACAAGTCATCTCTTTTGCCATCTCAAACCATCCTTTCGCCGCAGGATTCTCAACCTCCCCCGGCGCTATCGCGTTCTCAAAAAAGAATCATAATTTTTCAGCAAATTACCATTGCTCCAAGCAGTCACACATCCACCCGCACAAGAACCCTGCTGTCCTCCCGCATAGCGGCAAGCACCTCCGCCTTGAGCAAAACATCCTCCATCTCACCGGGCGCAAGCTTCACCTTTCTCTTGTTGGAGATAACCGTTCCGTCAACCTCCAGAACCACCCGTGCGTTCTTATAAATCGCATTCACGCGAAAATACAGCTTCACATCCCTGTGATTCTTAATATTGATCTTTTGCGGCACCAAATAGCGAACCCCAAGTCCGCATTCCGGGCGAACATACACCTTCTCCGCCTGATTGTTCCCCAAAATATAATTCGCCGCGCCCTCGCCCGCAAGCTGGGCCTCCAACGTCACATAGTCCACAAGATCATGCACCTGCAAAACATTGCCGCAGGCAAAAACCCCCTCAAACTCCGTCTGGCGCATCTCGTCCACAATCGGGCCACCCGTCACGCTGTCGAGCGCAATCCCAAGCTCCTTCGTCAGCTCGTTTTCGGGAATCAAGCCGACCGAGAGCAGCAGTGTGTCGCATTCCACAAACTCCTCAGTGCCGGGAACCACCTCAAACCGCTCATTCACGTTCGCGACCGTAACCCCTTCCAGCCGCTCCCTGCCGTGGGTTTTGATCACCGTGCAGCTCAGGCGCAGAGGAATGTTAAAATCGTCAAGGCACTGCACAATGTTTCTTGTCAGTCCGCCCGAAAACGGCATCAGCTCACACACCATCTTCACTTCGGCGCCTTCAAGCGTCATGCGCCGCGCCATAATCAAACCGATGTCGCCCGAACCGAGAATCACCACCTTTTTCCCGGGCATATACCCGTCAAGGTTCACATATTTCTGCGCCGTACCCGCTGTCATGATCCCCGCGGGGCGTGACCCGGCAATCGCAAGAGCCCCTCTCGGCCGCTCCCGGCAGCCCATGGCAAGCACAACCGCTTTCGCCTCTATTTTCATCAGCCCGTGCTCGGGGCTCACGGCCGTCACCACACGGTTTTTATCAATTCCAATCACCATGGTGTCCGTCATCACGGTAATATCCGTTTTCTGCAACAGTTCAATAAAGCGGTGCGCATATTCCGGGCCCGAAAGCTCCTCGCCGAAATAATGCAATCCGAAACCTGTGTGAATGCATTGTTCAAGGATCCCGCCAAGCGTGTCGGCGCGTTCCAGCACAACGATCCGTTTCACGCCGCAGTCCCTCGCCCGCAGCGCAGCCGCCAGGCCTGCCGGGCCGCCGCCGATCACAACCAAATCGAAGCTCTCCATATGCAAAAGACCAACCTTTCTCAAAAACACTCTCCCAAAAGAAACCAAAGGCAGGATTTCCCTGTCAAAAACACCGGCAACTACTTCGTTTTGTCATACAAAATATCAGACCCGCCGCCGAACTTCGTGATCTCATTGAGCGGAACATTCAGCTCCCGCGCAAGGATCTCCACGACCTTGCTGCCGCAAAAGCCCCCCTGGCAGCGCCCCATACCGGCGCGTGTACGCCGCTTGACGCCGTCCACATCGCGCGCGCCCGCAGGCGCATGGATCGCGTCCACAATCTCACCCTCCGTGATCATCTCACAGCGGCAAACGATCCTGCCATAGGCGCGGTTCTGTGCGATCAGTTCCTCGCGCTGCTTGTCATTCAACGCCCTGAACCTCACAGGCTTCCGGCGCACAGGGTCAAAATCGTTCCTTGACTGCAAATCTCCCGCAATCCCCAAAAGCAGACTGCGCACATATTTCGCGATCGCGGGCGAGGCCGAAAGTCCGGGCGACTCAATCCCCGCGGCGTGAATGAACCGCCTGTTCACAGGGCTGTAGTCAATAATAAAATCATCATTGAGCGGGTGCGCGCGCAACCCCGCAAATGAGGTGATCGCATTTTTTGCTGAAACCGAGGGCACGCTTTTTGTCGCAAGAATCTTTACCTTTTCAAGCCCCTCCGCCGTCGTCGCAACATTGTCAAACTCTTCCATGTCAAGGGCCGTCGGCCCAATGAGTAAATTGCCGTCCACCGTGGGCGACACCAAAATACCCTTGCCCATTTTGCCCGGGCACTGAAACACCGTGTGCGTAACCGTCAAACCGACGGCCCTGTCAAGCAGATAATACTCCCCAAGGCGCGGCTGGATCCTCACGCTCTCGTCGCCAATCATCCGGGCAATATCGCCCGCATACGCACCCGCCGCATTCACAACAAACTGAGAGCGGATATCACCCAAAGTGGTGTGCAAAACAAATTCGCTGTCCGCAAAGTCAATGCCCTGCACCTCGCAGTTGCGAATAAATGAAAGCCCGTTCTCAACGGCATTCTCCACCGCGGCAATGGTCAGTTCATAAGGGCAAACAATTCCCGCCGTGGCCGACACCAGAGCGCCCACCGCCTCTTTTGCGATATTCGGCTCCATCTCCAGCAACTCCTCGCGGTCAATGATCCGAACACCGGGCACGTTATTCTCAGCCGCGCGCGCAAGCAAAGAACGCAGCGTTTCCATGTCCTCCTCGTCAAAGCCCAGCACCAAAGAACCGTTGTTGCCAAACGGCACATTCAGCTCATTGCAAACAAGGGGCATCAAGGCGGTACCCTCCACATTCAGCTTCGCCTTGAGCGTGCCGGGCTTCGCGTCAAACCCGCCGTGCACAATCGCGCTGTTGGCCTTCGTCGCACCCATGGCCACATCATTGCGCTTTTCAAGCAGCGCCACCCGAATATTCAGCTTCGTCAATTCCCGGGCCACAAGTGCGCCGACCACGCCCGCGCCAATCACAGCCACATCATAGGACATGTCCAAAAACCATTCCTCCCAATACGGCAAGGTCTGCCATACGCTGCAAAAACAACAGCTTTATCCACAAACCGCAAAAAAAGAAAGCCTTCAGCTCTGTTGCGGTTTTATTTAGATTATTATATCATTATCAATCTATAAAATCAACCAAAACACCAAAGCTTTAGAGAATATTATATGCAATATCATGAAATGAAAGCCGAAAGAAAAAAGAAAGCTGCCGAACCTCGTCATAATACCATGTCCGGCAGCTTCTCATTCTTCAGAGGTATTATCCTGACTACATACTTCTAAGGCGCTCACACACCCCGGCGAACCGTACATCCTGCCTGATCTCATCATAGCATGGCATAGAGAGCACATCGTCCAAAACAATTCGGGCAAGCGGCCTCAAGTCTGCAGTGTCGCGCTTTTTTTCTGACAGGCAGTCTTCCACAAGTGGCGAAGTGTGCTTATAAACTTCCGGCAGCCGAAGCTCCGCATACAGATATCCCTCTGCTGTTTCCAGCGCCTCCAATGCCTTTTCCCGCGCCCCCAAAGAAAGCAACTGCGGTGCCTTATCCTGTGCATAAAACCGTGCAAACACCCAAAACCAGTCACCATAATCCTCCGCATGAAAAATCGTGTTCACAACCTGCTCGCAGGCTTCTATGCACGCAATGTGTTCCGCGGCGCAAATTCCCGAACACCTTGCATAACGCCACAAATTCCACACAAGCCCCTCGCAAAGGCTCTTTGTCCGTTCCCGCAAAAAACAAAGCCGATCGTCACCGCGCAAAGCCCAGTAAAGATTTGCTTCTCTCGATGAATCCTCGGCAGGCAGGCTTTCAAAAACAGCCTTACCCTTGTCAAACTCACCGATCTCGCAATAATGAAATCCAAGCCGCGCCTTTGCCTCAAGACGAATAGCGTCGTCCGTGCAATTTTTCAGAATTCGTTCTCCTATTTCAATAATCTCTTCTTTATATTTCTCCACGTTTTCCTGCCAGTTATGAATGTTCCCCGAATCGTCGCCCGAAACAAAAAGCGCATACATCAACATGTTTTGCAGTTCATAATTATTCGGAAAATCACGAATAGCAGAACGCGCGATTTCAATACACTCCTCCACATATCCGTGCGCCATAGCTTCTCCAAAACGCTCCAGATATTCTTTCACCTTCGCTTCTCTGTGAGACTGTTCAACACCCAGCAGCTCCTCAATGCTCACTTTAAAATAATCCGCAATTACAGGAAGCAGCGAAATATCCGGAAACGACGAAGCGCATTCCCATCGCGAAACCGCCTGCGGCGAAACACACAAGGCCTCAGCAGCCTGCTCCTGCGTCATATCCTTTGCCTTGCGAAGTGCTTTAAACACCTCACCAAAATAAACAGTCATAAACAAACCTCCATTATCAATTCAAGCGCGGCGCCGTTCACTTTCAGTTTTATTATATGGATATTAAACAAAACAAGCAAGCAATCATTTTAAGAGATTTTCTCAACCAAACTGAGAATATTATGAAAGTAACAATATATAAAAACATTTTACGAATCCCTCATCCCCCATTCACACTTCCCCTGCAAAATATAAACATTATTTTGTTTCAAATTAAAAGAAGGAGCTGATTCCCACGCAGCCCGGAACCGTAATCATCGACCTGCACGGCAAAAACCGCTATCAGGCAAAAGTTTTCATAGACAGCCGCCTGCGCTCGCTCCCCAACAGCGTTTACCGCATCAGAATCATCCACGGCCACACCATGGGCACAGGTCTGCGCGATACGGTGCGCAAAACCTATCAAAATCATCCGCGCGTGCTGCGCGTCGAGCCCGGCCCGAACGCAGGGGTCACAGACCTCGTGCTGCGCGAACTTTACGGCTGAACCGCAACGCCCACCCCCACCGGCCGATACCTTTTGACCGCTATTGCCAGCTTCTGTTCCAATTGGGAATAATTTTGACATGACATCGTCTTTTTGATGCTTTATAATAAAAGATGTACTCTTCATCGGGGTGCCACGCGACAAAGAAAGGACGTGACGCTTTTGAAAAAACGGATTGCATCTTTTTTCTTATTAATCCTATCCCTTTACATAGGCTTCACAGGGTGCACAGCCGCACTCGCCAACGAAAATAAAAATCAAGCGCAAAACGCGTTTTTACAATCCAAAACACAGGCGGTGTTTGTTTCCACCGCAAGCAATCAGGTGCAAACAATCATCAGTACGGCAAAAAGCCTTGTCGGCAGCTCACAATATAACGGCTATTGCCAGCGCTTTGTGCGTATTTGCTATGAATCGGCAGGCATCTATGCAAATAAAAGCGCTTTCACCGCGCTTGAAGCGTGGAGCATGTGGAAGGTCTCCGCCAGCCGCAGCAACATCCCGGTCGGTGCCTGCATCTATTTTCAGGGCTACGGCTACGATTGGACAAACGGCCATGTGGCAATTTACCTCGGCGACGATTATGTCATAGACGCCACTTATCAGGGTGTCGCGGTACGCAAAATCACCAACTGGCAGGGCTATCTCGGCTGGGGCTATCAGGCGGGCATCACGCCCACAGGCGCACAAAAAGCCGCTGCAACGGCCCCCTCTTTACGCAAACCAGGTGACGGCAATGCGGACGGCGCAGTTCGGGCCGACGACGCAAGGCGATGCCTGCGCATTTCCGCAAAAATAGACGCAGTACAGCAAAAGGATTTCACCTATTATGACGTTGATAAAAACGGCACAATCACCGCCAATGACGCGCGCCTGATTCTGCGCGCCTCCGCAGGGCTGATCACCCTGTGGTAACATTACCCCCTCAACCCTTTTCATAAACACAAAAGCAGGGCCCCCGCAATATGCGGGGGCCCTGTCTTATAAAAATCTTGGACTATATTGTCAGCCCAACCACCCTTTCAATATTCCCATGCAGCACTTTTTCCCGTTCTTCATCTGTCCGAAACAGCTTGCTCAGCGCGTCCAACTCTTCTTTCACATTCCACATCGGGTAGTCCGAGCCAAAAATGCAAAAATCCTCGCCATAGCGGTCAAGGTATTCGCGCACCTTTTCCGGGCTCAGCCAATACTGGCTGCTCGAGGTGTCAACATAAATCCCCGTTCCCGCAAGCGCGTCCACCGCCTTGTCCCATTCAGACCAACCGCCGAAATGCGCCGCGATCACCGTCAGACGCGGAAAGCGCTCAATCACCTTCAGCAGCCGTTCGGGCTTTGAAAACTGGGTGCGAAAGTCCCCCGTATGAATCAAAACAGGCAGCCGCCCCTCTATGGCCTCATAGATGCGAAAAGCCTTCGGTGAATCGATCTCAAACTTTTGAAAATCGGGGTGCAGCTTCACGCCGCGAATGCCAAGAGAAAGCGCCCGCTCGATCTCCTGCACAATATTTGAACTCTCGGGGTGAGAGGATGTGAAGCCAATAAAATGCTCCGGGTCGGCAGCGATTACAGATGCAATATAATCCGTAATCACATCCACCTGTCCCGGAGTCGTCGCAACAGAGTGCACCAAAAACTTGTCAATCCCATATTCCCGCCCCATCTGCAGCAGCCGCGAAACCGTTCCCTCTTCACGCATTTCGTTCATATCATAAAAGCTTGCAATGCTCTGCACCGCCTTTTTTGCGATCTTGTCCGGATAAATGTGCGCATGTGCGTCAATCACCATAGCCTCAGGTCATCTCCAATATCTTGAAATCAGTTTAATTATAATACAGAACAAGTCCATCATAAACTCATTTCAGCACAATACGCTATTTTATTGAAAATTATCCGGCAAAAACCTCCCCACCATTCCGTGCCCCGCGATATTTGCTTTTTTGCATCCATGCTTTTTCTTGACTTGCACAATCAATGCAATTATAATAAATAAAATAAAAAATATACTCAGGGAGGGCACCTCAATCCTATGAAACACAAAATTGAAAACAGCTTCCTTCGCGTCGAAGTCAAAGAAATGGGCGCGGAGCTTTCCTCCGTTTTTTCGAAAGATGCGAACTTTGAATATCTCTGGCAGGGCAATCCGGACATCTGGTACGGCCAGTCTCCCATTCTTTTCCCCATTGTCGGCCGCCTGATTGACGACAAATACACCCTGGGCGGCAAAGAATACACAATGCCAAAGCATGGCCTCGCCCGCAAACGTCCTTTTGCGCTGCAATCCGCAACCGAAACCGAAATGATCTTCGTCCAATCAGAGGACAAAAAAACCTTAAAAGCCTATCCCTACAAATTCGATCTCATCATAAAGTATATGATTCAAGGCAAAACTCTTTCTGTCGAGCACACCGTCGTCAATAAAAATGAAGATGTGATGTATTTCTCGCTCGGCGCCCACCCCGGCTTCAACTGTGAAATCGGTGATGAGCTTGAGTTTGAGCAAAACGAAACGCTTGACACCGAAAAGATCGACCTTGTGGAATCCCTGAGGATCCCCAAAACAACACGCGTCCTCACCGACTCCCGCGCCATCACAATCACAGAACACATCTTTGACGAAGACGCACTGATTCTCTCTGGCATAAAATCAAGCCATGTTACCTTAAAAAGCAAAAATCAGGGCAGAACAGTCAAATTCACCCTGGGCGGCGCGCCCTATCTCGGCGTCTGGGCAAAGCCCGGCGCACCTTATGTGTGCATCGAGCCTTGGTTCGGCGTGAACGATTCCTATGAGAAGAAAGCGGACTTTTCTCAAAAAGACCAGATCCAATCCATCCCCGCAGGCGGCGCGTTCAGCTTCACATGGTCCGCAGAGGTGTCCGGATAAGCACGCTTCGCGGCGCGTGAATATTTGCCATCCTCATGAGTTCAAGGAGAAACTATTGACTTATGAATCAAAAATGGTTACAATAATCTTAAACAGAGAATACTTCAGGCAAATCATCGCGCATCCGCCTTCACGCGCCCGCGCGGCCTGAATTTAAAGGAGCTATTTGATTATGTCTGAAGAATATAATCCCGATATTGTCACCGTCGTTGATGAAGACGGCAAAGAGCACGTTTTTGAGGAGCTTGACAGAATCGAAACCGATTCCGGCAAATATGTCGCCCTGCTTCCCGTTTATGATGAAGCAGAAGAAATCATTGAAGACAACGGCGAGCTGATCATCCTCAAGGTTTCTGAGGAGGACGGCGAGCTGTTCCTCTCCCCCATTGAAGACGACGACGAATTTGAAGAAATTGGCAGTCTTTTTGAAGAGCGTCTTTCCGATATGTTTGAATTCAGCGAAGAAGAATAGCAATACTATAATTACTTGGTTGTATCCCCTGCCCTGTGCGAGCATTTCAGTTAATATAACCCAACACATTTTTTCATGGAGCCCTTCTCCGTTGGCGGATTGCAGACCTCCCGGCTTGCCCCTGCGGCGAGTTGGATGAAGGGAGCGAGAACCCAAAGGGTGGGCACCGACCTGCTTTCGTTGGGCAGGTTATCATTACTGATTCCGGCCGGGTGGGGTCTATAATACTGATACCTCATAAAACCTTACTAAAAAACCTGCGCAAAATCGCATAAACAATCCTGCAAAGCAGGATTTGCGCTTCTTACCTGATTTTTTAGAGGTTTTTTAATTGGGAATCAGTATAAGATAAGTCTTTATTGACATAAAGATTTAAACGTGGAAGAGACTGTTGGCTGTGATTATTTTTAATCACAGCCAACAGTCTCTTTTTTCCGTGCCGCACTGGCTATTGCTTCTGATTTTTTCGATAATCCAAAAAGCTCTGCAAAATCATTGTCGCCGCCACAGCGTCAATAATTTTTTTTCGTTTTGCCCCACTGCTTCCCGTTTCGTTCAAAAGATTGTGCGCCGAAACCGTCGTGAGCCGTTCGTCCCAAAGCGCGACAGGCACCGCGGTGCGCTCCTCCAGCCGCTTTGCAAACGCGGCGCACGCTTCGGCCCGAAAACCAACAGAGCCGTCCATGTTCTTCGGCAGTCCGACCACTGCCATCTCCACCCTGCGTTCTTTCACAATTTCGGCAATCTTTTCGATCAGAACGTCCTGATTTCGCTCGGCAATCACGCAAACGGGCACGGCTATCATTTCAAGCTTATCGCAAACCGCCACGCCTGTGCGCACATCGCCATAATCCACAGCCAGAATCACCATGCAACAATCCCTCACAAACACCAAATTCACAGTTGGCTGCGGCACAAACGTACCACAGCCAAAATCCGTTGCATATATAGCCGATTAGCCTCAAAACCGTCCCGACCTTTGCGGTCTTTTTCCGCCCCCGACGCGTCCAAAATGCTCGGAATACGAAAGTATTCCTGCGTTTTTGTCCTTTCGGAAATAAAGCATCCTCGCAAAATCCGGAACACTTTTGAAGCGAATCGACTATACAATTCGTTTTCACGGGCATCACGCACCCTGTCAAACACCGCTACTCCGGCCTGCGCGTAGCCTGTGTTTCACGGTCAGGGTCAGTCGGGCGAATGGTCACGGTCACCGGCAGCTCCGTTGTGATCGGGATCGT
The DNA here is from genome assembly GCA_031270605.1 of Oscillospiraceae bacterium. Classification (GTDB taxonomy): domain Bacteria; phylum Bacillota; class Clostridia; order Oscillospirales; family Acutalibacteraceae; genus JAISXG01. The sequence continues at coordinate 52,243 of JAISXG010000039.1, forward strand.
AATCGGCTCCGTGGTCGGCTCGCCAATATCGGTTGTGGTCTCACCCAGCCCGGTGGTGGATTCCTCGCTCGTCAACTCCTCCGTCCCGTCTCCATAGGCGTTACAGTTCACGCAGGTTGAGGGAATATAATCATAACGATACCAACCAACCGCAGTTCTCGCGCAGGTCGCTCTGGCAAGATTGCCCGAACCCAAACAATATCTGCGCTGTACCGCGTTTCCGGGTTCAAACGGAAATTCCACATCCGGGTCAAGGTCCGCGTGGTAGCGGTCCATCACCGTTTTAAACAGCTTGCCTGAAAGCTGATAGGCGGAGCCCGATAAGTTCTTGGGTGTTTTATAGCCCACCCAAACCGAACAAACCGCATAGGGCGTCGCGCCCACGAACCAACGGTCTTTGTTTTCGGTGGTCGTGCCGGTTTTTGCATACATATTATCCTGAAAATTTTTCACATAGTAGCTTCGCGCAGTGCCCAAATCCCCCGTCACGACCGTTTTCAGCAAATGCAGCATCACCTCGGCCGACGCCGGCTCAATCGCCTGCTCAGGAACCTTGTTCTGCGAAAGCAAAACCTTGTTACCAAGATAATTCGTCACCGAATAATAGGAATAAGGCTCATAGTACTTGCCGCCGTTGCCAAAGGTCGCATAAGCCGCGGCCAGCTCCAGTGAGGTAACGCCATAGGCCATGCCGCCAACCGCCAAGGGGGAATAGTCCTTGTCATTCGGCGTAAGGGTAGAAATATGAAAATTATTCTGCAAATAATTAAACGAGGTTTCAAAAGAGAGTCTTCCTGTTTTAAATATTTGCGCCGGGATCGTGTTCAAAGAGGGAGGCAGCGCCGCCTGAACGGTCAGGTATTCGTTCGGGCCGCCCGACCCGTCATAGTTTTTGGGCCAAACCGTCCCGTTTAAATTAAACCCGTAATTCTGAAACTTTGAAGACCAGTGGATCGCCTTTTCATTGATGCCGGGCGCATAAACGCTCAGCGGTTTAATGGAAGAACCGGGCTGGCGCGGGCTGTCCGCGGCAATGTTCAAGACCCTGTCCTGCGTCTTTTTTCCCGCCTGGCCGACAATGCCCAAGAGCCGCCCTTCATAATCCACAACCGTCATGGCGGACTGCACCGCCGGGTTTTTCTTCGTATCCTCTTCGTCAGGGAAGCCCTTGCGGTTATAATAAACGTCCTCCATAATGCCCTGGAGCTTTGTGTCAACGGCCGCATAGATTTTCAGTCCGCCGTAATACACCTTCTGAAACGCCTCGGCTTTTGTGTAGCCATATTGATCCTGAAAATGCTGCATTACCTGATCAACAATATAATCCACATAGAAGCTCTGCACATCATTTTCTTCCTGGTCATCCTTTTGCTCGTTTTCCCGCTCCTCAACGCTCTCGCTGGGCACGAAGTTCTCGCTGTTTCTGAAAACAAGCTTATAGTCCTTTGCCGCCTGAAGCTCTTCCTCCGTTTTGATATAGCCCTGGTCATACATTTCGTCAAGACACCAGCGCTGGCGGTCACGGTTGTCTTCAAAATTAAGAATCGGGTTATACGCCCTCGGCGCTTTCGTGACCGCGGCAAGGCAGGCGGCCTCGGCGACATTCAGCTCCCCGACCGTCTTGCCAAAGTAATATTCCGCGGCGGCCTCAACACCGTAACACCCCTGATCAAGATAAAGCGTGTTGAGATATGTTGTCAGAATCGTGTCCTTTGAGAAATACTGGGTCAGGTTGAGCGCCTTCAATATCTCGTTAAATTTCCGCACAAAGGTCTGCCCGTTGTCACCCGTGAGGTTTTTAATCAGCTGCTGCGTAATGGTAGAACCGCCCTCGCTTGAGCCGCCGGGGGCAAAAACACCCAAAAAAGCCTTTGCCGTCCTGCGCCAGTCAACGCCGGGGTGGTCGTAAAAGCGCTTATCCTCAAGCGCCACAAACGCATTTTTGACATGCTCGGGGATCTCGTTCGACTCCACCCAGATCCGGTTGACCTCGCCGTGCAGCTTGGCAAGCGTCACTTCGTTTCCGTCCGCATCTTTGGTATAAACAATAGTCGTCTGTGTTTGGTTGAGCATATATTCATTGAGGTTGAGCAGCTCGTCCCCGCCGACGATCTTGTTCACGTTATAGAGCATGTAAGCGCCGACGGCAGAAACCGAAAGCACACCGATCAACGCAAAGGTGAAAACGACCGTCAAAACCCTTACCAATATTTTTTTCTTTTGCGGGTCCATCTTCTTCTTCGGCGAACCCTTGGATTTCGCAAAAAAATCCTTCATCACGGCATCATCCTTATCACTTTTCAAACAGCCTGATTATTTACCCGCCAGCTTTTTCAGGTAATTGAAACTGATTTCTGTCGAAACCTTCGGGTCGTCAAACCCGCTGTCCTGCTCATAAACAACATAAGGAATCCCCAGATCCACGCAAGCCTGCCAAATTCCTTCCAAATCCATCAGGCCGTTGCCAAGCTCGGTAAAAGAGCGTTCGTCGTCTGTTATTTTATAATCTTTAAAATGCGCGACCTTCACCCTGCCCTTCATGCGCGTTAAGCACTCGACCGGGTCCATTCCCGCAATGTGCATCCACGCGATGTCCGGCACAAAGAAAAAGGTCTCGGGGTCTGTTTCTTCCAACAAAATATCCATGATCGTTCTATCGCCGTCGATTTTTTCATATTCAAACGCGTGGTTGTGATACGCAAAGCGGCAGCCGCGTTCTTTCATGCGCGCGCCGACCCTGTTCGCTTCTTCCACAAATTTGCGCACACCGTCCAAATCATTGCGGAACTCCCCTGGCATGGAGCCGACGCCGAGACAGTCGCAATGAATCATCTTGTGCTCGTCAATCACGGCGTCAACATCCGTTCTCATGCGGTCGAAACCTGTGTGCGTCACACAAACATCAAAGCCATATTTGTCAACAAGCTCAGCCTTTTCCTCAGGCGTGAGCGGGCCGATGCCCGAAATTTGAACCACATCGCAGCCCAGATCCTTTAAAAATTGAAATGTCGCATTCGTATCCTCATATGTGCGAATCAAATCCCGCAATGTATAAAGCTGAACGCCAACCTTAATATCTCCCATGTTTTGATTCCTCCATGATTTTAATTTATTAATAAAAACGGCCGCACAAAAACGGCAACATTTTTATATCTCGTTTTATACCTTAGATATTATACCACAACGGCAATATTTAGCAATGTTTTTCTGTAAATAAACGATAACAATTTCATTACAAAATCAGACAAAAAAAGCAACAAAAACGGATACTGCGCACAAAACCGCAGTATCCGTCAAAATATTAAACCCTTAATTCAAAGCCGCGTTGAGGTTATCAAGCTGCTCTTTGAGCGCCGCGGGCAGCTTGTCGCCAAGCTTTTCATAAAACTCCGCAATGCCCTCGCACTCGGCAGTCCACAGGTCCTTGTCGACCTCCAGAATCGCCTTCAGGCCGTCAAGGTTGATTTCATCCTCGATACCATCAAGGTTGATGTCCTCAGCATAAGGCACATAGCCAATGGCGGTTTCTCTGGCACCCACCCTGTCCTCACAGCGCTCCGCAATCCAGTCAAGCACACGCAGGTTCTCGCCGAATCCGGGCCACACGAAGTGGCCTTCGTCGTCTTTTCTGAACCAGTTGACGTTGAAGATTTTGGGGGCCTTGTCAGCGTCAAGCGACGCGCCGATATCGACCCAGTGCTGAAAATATTCTCCCATATTGTAGCCGCAGAAAGGCAGCATGGCCATCGGGTCACGGCGCACAACGCCCACGGCGCCGGTCGCGGCGGCGGTTGTTTCAGAAGCCATGATGGAGCCGACGAACACGCCGTTGTTCCAGTCCTTTGACTGATACACAAGCGGAGCAAGCTTCGCGCGGCGGCCGCCGAATACAATTGCGGAAATCGGCACGCCCTTTGTGTTTTCAAACTCAGAGCTGATGCAGGGGCAGTTCACCGCGGGGGCGGTAAAGCGGCTGTTCGGGTGCGCGCCCGGAGCTTCGGCTGTTTTGCCGTTCCACGGATTGCCCTTCCAGTCAACTGCGTTTTCAGGCGGGTTCTTGTCAAGACTCTCCCACCAAACGGTGTTATCGTCAAGGTTGTGCACCACATTTGTGAAAATGGTGCCCTTCTTTGTAGAAGCGAGCGCGTTGGGGTTGGACTTATCGTTCGTGCCGGGCGCAACGCCGAAGAAGCCGTTTTCGGGGTTGATCGCATACAGCCTGCCGTCCTCGCCCTTGCGGATCCAAGCGATATCGTCGCCCACACACCACACCTTATAGCCCTTGCTCAAATAGCCCTGCGGCGGGATCAGCATGGCAAGGATTGTTTTGCCGCAGGCGGAGGGGAACGCGGCGCAGATATATTTCACTTCGCCGTTCGGGTTTTCAATGCCGAGAATCAGCATATGTTCCGCCTGCCAATTCTCTTTCCAGCCCTGATAGGAGGCAATGCGCAGCGCAAAGCACTTTTTGCCCAGCAGCACGTTTCCGCCGTAACCGGAGTTCACGGAAATAATCGTATTATCCTGCGGAAAGTGGCAGATATATCGCTTTTCTTCGTCAATATCGCACTTGCAGTGCAGGCCGCGCACCCAGTCGTTGCTGTCACCCAGCACATCGAACACAGCCTTGCCGATGCGGGTCATGATCGCCATGTTTAAAACAACATAAATCGAGTCGGTCAGCTCCACGCCGGCTTTCGCAAGCGGGGAACCGATCGGGCCCATGGAATACGGAATTACATACATTGTTCTGCCGCTATAGCTGCCTTTTGCGATCTCATGCAGCATATCATAGCATTTGGCAGGGTCCATCCAGTTATTGGTGGGGCCCGCTTCCTCTTGCGTGGGCGTGCAGATAAAGGTTCGGTGCTCCACGCGGGCCACGTCGTTCACGGCGGTCCTGTGAAGGTAGCAGCCGGGCAGAAGCTCTTCGTTCAGCTGAATGATTTCGCCGGTCGAGCACGCTTCCGCGCGCAAAGTCTCAAGCTGTTCCTCCGACCCATCTATCCAAACAATTTTATCGGGATTTACAAGTTTAATATTTTCGTCGATCCACGACAAAACCGTTTTATTTTCTGTCAATGCCATACTAGTCACTCCTTTTTTCTTCATCAAATCAATACGGAACAAATTTTTGCTCATTATACAGTATATCAGCACCGTTATTTCTTGTCAAGAGATTATTGGCAAAATTATGCCTGTTTTTCAGAAAAACTCATCCCTCATCCATCGCTTTTGTGGCATATGCGTTCAGGTCAGGCCCCGCAATTGTGCCGCTCAAAAACTCATAATAGCCCTGCGCGCCGACCATCGCGGCATTGTCGCCGCAAAGTGAAAGCGGCGGCAAAAACAGTTGAACACCCTTTTCTTCACACAGCCGCGCCATCTCGCCGCGCAGCACAGAGTTTGCCGAAACCCCGCCGGCAAGCGCCAAGTTCCCGACTCCCGTCTGCTCGCAGGCCGTCATCACATTCTCCGTCAGGCACTGCACCACAGCGGCAATATAAGAAGCGCCGAGATCCTTTACATCCAACTCCCCGCCTCTTTGTTTTTCCTTGTGAAGCATGTTGACAACCGCCGTTTTCAGCCCTGAAAAACTAAAGTCCAAAGGCCGCCCGTCCACACGCGGGCGCGGAAAAGCAAACGCCTTGCTGTCGCCGCCTTTCGTAAGAACATCCAAGTTCGCGCCGCCGGGGTAGGGGATGCCCATCGCCCGCGCGGCCTTGTCAAGCGCCTCCCCCGCCGCATCGTCGGCGGTTTTCCCGAGAATTTCATACCCGGTATAAGACTTCACATGCACAATATGGCTGTGCCCGCCCGAAACCACAAGCGCCAAAAACGGCGGCCTCAGCTCACTGTGCGCAAGATAATTTGCAGCGATGTGAGAGCGCAGATGATGTACGGGAATGAGCGGCCTACCCAAAGAAAAGCTCAGCCCCTTCGCGAAATTGACCCCGACCAAAAGCGCGCCGATCAGCCCGGGCGCATAGGTCACGGCAACCGCGTCAATGTCCTCATATTCGAGATACGCCTTTCGCAAAGCAATATCCACCACTGAAGAAATGCTCTCGGCGTGCCGTCTCGACGCGATCTCGGGCACCACGCCGCCATAGATTTTATGCTCCTCCACCTGCGAGGCCACCACGT
>JAISXG010000049.1 GCA_031270605.1 Oscillospiraceae bacterium
AGATCATTAAACGTCTCGACAAGCATGGGATAAAGCGCAGTCATAAGCGAGTTCACCATTTCGTCCGTAAACAGTTCCTCAGAAATCATGTTCAAAATGGTGTCCGGGATAGACTCTTCCGAACCGGTAAGTGTCAGGAAGTCATCACTGAGCAGGAAGTCGTCCAACTTCTTAATCGTGTTGACAAGCGCGGTGTCGGTAACATTGTAATTGTCCGCGGGGTCACCCGCATCCCTTGCAATGTCATCCCCCATTGCTTCACGGGTATAATACACGCCCGTGCCGCCGTCGAGGGTCTTCTGCTGATAAATGCTGAAGCCGCCGGTAGCAATAAAGCTGTTGTATTGCCCTAAGATGGCGCCGTTGAGAGCATTGTATTGTGCCCTGATATCAGCGGAAACATAGCTTGTGGGCTGCAGGAAAGTATAAACGTCGCTTTCAATCCTGCCGATTGCGTCCTTAACAAAGGTAAAATTCTCATAAGTAATCTGATTATATGCGGTGTAGTAGTTGTAAGCGACCGTAACCTCGGCCGTAATACGGGTTTCAAGCTCTTTGTGGAGAGAATCAATATAGGCGTTGATCTCACTTCCAAAGTCGCCGAAGATCACGTTCACCGCAGGTTGGCCGATTATGGACACCGCGTTGTTGTACTGCGTTATAAACGCTGCACGCTGCGATTGCGCGTCCGGGATCATTGTACCATAAATCGTTTCAGACGCGATCACGGTCAAATCCTTTGCAAACAAAGGCAGGAAATATTCATAGAACTGTGCATAAACAGTTTCAAACGAGCGAACATTGATCTCCTGCCTTACCTCTGCGAGAAGGCTTGAGATATAGGAGGTTCCCTCTGTGAAAACAGCGTTTATGTTTGCCGTTTTATAGGTCGCGACGGCGCTCAGCCAACCCGCAAACTGGCCGGCGGCAACATCAAGCTGTGTGTTTGTATATGCTGTTTGCGCATCGCCGAAGAAGATATGGGGAGCGTTTTCCTCAATCTGATCCGAGGGGATCCTATAAGAATTGACCTCGATCACCTTCGCGTCGATCGCCACTTTAAGGGCATGAAGCTCATAAAGCTGGATATCGTCAAGAAGCTGCGTATTCCACGCCTGGATATTCGCAAGGTTCATTCCATAGTCGGCCGCAAGAACGGCCTTCGCGTCAGCGGAAGCGCTCGAAAGCTGGTTGTAATAAGCCACGGCGGTGGAATACCATGCCGTCATTGTGGCATAATCCTGCGCATCATAGCCTTGCGCCATTCTGTCTTCAAACCATTCATTAAAAGGCACAAAGGTAATAACCTCCTGCGCCACCGATGCCCGTGTCATAAATGCGGAAATATCTGACAGGGTTGGATTTGTAAAGAAGTAGTTTTGAGTAGCCGCCGTGACCCCAAGCCCTGCAATATTACCCAAATGCGTATTGGCGGTATTGCGAAGAGTGGCGATTGACGCCGAGGTATTGCTCTCAATAAGCTGGAATGTGGTTTGCCCAACCAGCGCGGGGGTAAAGAAAGCATGCGCATTCTTAAACAGATTTGCAGCGGTGGTATTCTGCTCAACAACACCATATGTAAGGCCGCTGCTGAAATAATACCATTGGCGCCTGTATCTATTTATATTTCCAAGACCGCTCTGACGCGTGCTAGTTCCCTCGCCAGTATTACAGTAATACTGGAAGGCTATATCAAGCGTCGAAGGAATAGATGCCGCCGTGCTGTAATCCATAAAGGCGGCGTCAAGCGTTCTCCTAACCTTGACAGTGATATTGCCGTAATCGACAAACCAAGTGCCGGGGGTTGAGAAGGGATCCCCCTTTTTCTCCCACTTGTTGTTCCTGTCGTGGTTACCGTTGCCGTTCCCACCATCATTAATAATGGGAACCAGCACATCAATCAGCGTGGCGCCCGCACCTGAACTGTAGCCCGTTAATGATTTAATACGAGCGCGTATAATTGTCCACCAGTTATTGCCGGCGTCGACCTCCGTGGTCATCTCTCCCGCGAAAACCGGGGCCAATGCAGTGGACACTTTGTAAACATAGCCCTTCGAGGTGTTGTCGTTGACGACATAGCTGCCGTTCGTCAACGCTCCGGTGGTGTTGTAGCTGCCTGTTTCGCCTGAATTGACAAAGGCGGCCAACGCATTTTTCAATGTGTCAATCTGCGCCTGAGAAGCTGCAGCTTCAGCCAAGACGGGCATCATCAGGTTGATGCTCGTAAACAGCATAACGAATGCAAGAAGAATGCTGATTGGCTTCGTTAGTCGTTTTCTCATACAATACACTCCTATAAAAATTATATGATTTTAGACACAGAGGCTATTTTTTACAGCAAAAAAATGTTTTGCACCGCACACTTCCTGTGAAAAAAACAGCGCCATATTATGCCTTTCATCGTATCTTATGATACATCACTTTGACTCATTCGTCAAGCGGTTTTGCATGAATTCATCCATTTGAATTGTGTTTTTTTTGTACAAATTCTTTTATCTTATTTCTGTTTTTTAAACTTTGTGTGAAATAATTTCTTTTTTTGAGCAGGCAAGCTTGAAATCCTCTGCTTTTTTCTATAAATATCTTGCAAAACTGATTCAGACATAGTATTATATAGTTTTGGAATCTAAAAAATTGTAGGTGTTATTTTGAGTAAAAGAAACGATGTCAGAAACATAGCGATCATCGCCCATGTCGACCACGGCAAAACCACCTTGGTGGACCGCCTGCTGCAGCAAAGCGGCACATTCAGACAAAACGAGCATTTGACCGAGCGAGTGATGGATTCAAATGATTTGGAACGCGAACGCGGCATTACCATATTGTCAAAAAACACTGCCGTTTCATATAATGGTATAAAAATAAATGTGGTGGACACGCCCGGCCACGCCGATTTCGGCGGCGAGGTGGAACGTATTATGATGATGGTGGACGGTGTGCTGCTGTTGGTGGACGCCTTTGAGGGCTGCATGCCGCAAACCCGCTTTGTGCTTGCAAAAGCCCTTGCCCTGGGCAAAAAACCGCTGGTGGTCATCAACAAAATCGACCGCCCCGGCGCGCGCCCCGGCGAAGTGATCGACGAAGTGCTGGATCTGTTTATTGAGTTGGGCGCAGATGACGCGCAGCTCGAGTTCCCTGTTGTGTATGCCTCGGCGAAAGACGGCTATGCCTCAAACGACCCTGACTGCAGGGAGGGCGATATGCAGCCCCTTTTTCAGGCGATTATCGACAACATTGACCCCCCGGAGGCGGAAAGTGACAAGCCTTTACAAATTTTGTTCTCAAGCCTTGATTACGACGACTATATCGGACGTATCGGCATTGGCAGGGTTGAGCGCGGCGAGGTGCTTCACAATCAGGCGGTTGTGATGTGCAAAACAGACGGAACCACCCAAAGCGCGAAAGTATCCCGCCTTTACATGTTCGAGGGGCTCAAGCGTGTGGAGGTGGACAAGGCGCAAGCAGGTGACCTTGTCGCAATTGCAGGAATTGAGGACTTGAATATCGGCGAAACCGCCTGCGCGCCCGAGTGCATTGAGCCGCTCCCCTTTGTGAAAATTGACGCTCCCACGATTTCTATGAACTTTATTGTAAATGACAGCCCCTTTGCAGGCAAAGAGGGCAAATTCGTGACCTCGCGCAATATCCGCGCAAGGCTTTTTAAAGAAGTGGAAACCAATGTGAGCATGCGCGTGGAAGAAACCGAAAACACAGACACTTTTAAGGTCTCGGGCCGGGGGGAACTGCACCTTTCGATTCTCATTGAAACCATGCGCCGGCAGGGCTATGAGTTTGCAGTTTCGCGCCCTGAGGTGATTTATAAAGAAGAGAAAGGCGTCAAGCTGGAGCCCATGGAATTATTGATTGTTGAAGTGCCCGAAAGCTATGTGGGCGCCGTGATGGAAAAAATCGGCTCACGTAAGGGCGAAATTGAAAATATGGGCGCCCGCCCGGGCGGCACCACGCATCTTGAATTCAAAATCCCGGCGCGCGGCCTGATCGGCTACCGCTCTGAATTTCTTACAGACACAAACGGCTACGGCATTATGAACAACCTGTTTGCGGGCTATGAGCCCTATAAAGGCGAAATAAAAACACGCGAGCGCGGCTCGATTGTGGCCCATGAACCCGGCGAAAGCACGGCATACGGCCTGTTCAACGCACAGGACAGGGGGCGGTTGTTCATCGGTGCGGGCGTGCCGGTTTATGAGGGCATGATTGTGGGAGAATGCGCAAAGAACGAGGACCTTGTGTGCAACATCTGCAAGAAAAAACAGCTGACGAACACGCGCGCTTCCGGTTCTGACGACGCGCTGCGCCTGACCCCGCCGGCCTATCTCAGCCTTGAGCACAACATGGAGTTTTTAAAGGATGACGAGCTGCTTGAGGTGACGCCCCATTCGCTGCGTCTTCGCAAAAAAATCCTGAACAAGGACATGCGCCTGAAAAACGAGAGCAAGAAAAAAGCTTGAGTAAAAAATAAAAACAGAGAAACGCTCGTTTTTTCTATACAAATGGGAATATAAAAAACCGCCGGAGCCTTTGCTTTGTGTCCTTAGCGAAGAAATCGGGGCGGTATGTAACCGGAAGGCGGCAAGCCTTCCGGTTGCCGTTTTTTATGCGGAGAAGACGAGCGCATCTTCAGGGTACTTTGCCGGTGCTTGAAAAGTATAATAAATATTAATATGGTTGCGCACCGTACGTCCCCGGTAATCTCTATGATGAAAATACAGACGATGGAGCTTTTATTTGGGACAATTATAAAAACATCATGGAAACGGTTGCTCGTTGGCATTCTGCTTTTTGGGAAAACGGGAAAGCATTCGAACAAATCGGTCTTGACTGGCGTTTTGAAACAAAAGAGAATTTACTTTCGCATATCAGCATGATGGAAAAGGATTTCAAAAAATATAAAGTAAATGAGGAACAAGGTAAAATCCCAAAAGTATGGGAAGGCGATTTCGACGGTGTCCCGTTCCGTTTTGAAAACAATATTGATGTTCAAAAACTTGATTATTTCATGGGTGCCATTAAGCGGATGAAAAACGAATATGTCGAATTAGTCGATTCAATATTTCATAATGGGAAAAATATTACAGTCATTCATGGCGATATGAGCCCAAACGCAGTTTCCGTATCAAAATCCGTAGAAAGAACCGTAAAATTTCAAGGACTTCAAGCTGTGCGGATGGGGCTGCCGACAGAAGACTTAGCGATGCTCATAGCACTTCATCTTGAGCCGGAAAAACAAAAGGCACTTCCGTTACTTAATGAATACTACAACTGCCTTTGTGAATCTGTAAAGGATTATTCATACGAAAACTTTATGAATGATTATAAAATCGCTATTATGGAAAATATGTTTTTCACAGTTCGTCTTATCAACCGAAAAATATATGACTTCAAGATGATGGATAAAGCGATTAAAGCATTTGAGAGCTTTGTGTTGGGAAAATAGCAATCCAGTTCAAGAAAAGGAGCTTCTGCTATGGTATGCTTTAAGCGGAGATGAGATATGGAGATTTGGGAGAAGGTAAACGCAGCCGGGCGAATGCAAGATTACATTCATCATCACTTGGATGAAAACATAATACTTGATGAAATCTGTAAAGCAGCGAATTATTCAAAATGGCACTCACTGCGAATATTCAAAGAAATATTCCATAAAACACCGTTTGAATATATCCGAGCTGTGCGAATGACAAGTGCCGCGCACGATATTAAACATGACAGCGACAACAACATCGTGGACATTGCTTTGAATACCGGATTCAGTTCGCATGAAGGATTCACAAAAGCATTTCGTTCCTATTTCGGAGTAAATCCAAGCAAATACCGTGACGGACTTCCAAGACGGTATTTGTATTTTGAGCCGACTTCCATTCTTGAATATTATCTCCGATTAAATTCAAAGGAGCATATTGAAATGTCTGAAAATCAAAGAACCGTTACGGTTACAACAGTGAAAAAACCGGCTTGCAAGCTCATATTGGCACGAGGAATAAAAGCAACGCATTATTTTGAATTATGCGAAGAAATCGGCTGCGACAAATCCGAAATGCTGGAAGCGATATCTGAGAAATTAACCGGTATTCCATATAACGAGCAAAGTAAAAATCACATCTTTCCGAGCAAATCCGCTTCCAACATTGGAAGAACATCATATATATGATACCTCAAGGGGTGCAGTGGATTATACCATTGCGCCTTTTGTTATCTCAAAGGTTTACAATCGGAAAGAATTTTTATTAGAAATGAAACAAACGAACCTTAGTTCTCCCTACTTTCTTCTAACATTTCAACATCCAAACGATAAAAACTATTATATCTCAATCCACAATTTGAAATGTATATTTTACCCAATTAAGCTTTTCATTTTTGCATATATTTGACAAAATATTGTATTTTAATCATTTTATTTTTACATATTATTGACAACTCGAGCAGAATCGACTATAATTATTCGTAAGTATATCAAAAAATAAAAAAATGGAGGTTTTCACCGTGAAAAAGAATTTTTTAAAGGTTGTTTCAGCTTTTCTTGTGCTTGCGATTCTCGTCGGGCTTGCGCCGATCAATGCGTTTGCCCAAAACAGCGGCGGCACTGCCGCTGCGAATACTGATGACTATGAACTTGAGGCAACGAACTCTTTGGGTACGCTGCTGACCAACGCGATTGACGAAAACATGCAAAGCGAAACCAGCGGAGAAAACTATATTTCCGACGTTGTCTTTGAGGGCAATACCGCGCAGGTTACGCTTGGAGCCGTCATAGATTGCAGGCTTGCCGTCGCGATCTATGATGAGAGCACCCAGCAGATGCTGGCATCCGGGAACTCCGATATCACAGCGGGCGATGAAACAGCGGAGGTTACGCTTGATATCGAGGTCCTGCCCGAATATTTTATTGTGAAAGCATTTTTGCTTGACTCGGAGCTGAACGCGCAATGCAACTCCTATACCAGCTATGACTATACAGCGCGTTTTGAGGAGTTTTTGGCCGCAACAATATACGATTTTGACGAGGATTTGGTTATCAGCCTTGATGAAGCGGAAGATAACAACTTCATGGTACTTAAAGAGAATGCGGTTACGGTTGACGCGGGGATCGATGAAAACATCCTGCTTTCGGCGGATGAGGAAAACGGTGTTTATCAGTTTGGCAGCGCGTCAGACGAAATCCAGTCGCTCGAAGCCGGGGATATATTCTATTATAGTGATCCTGAAGATATCGAAAAATTGGTCATTATCAAAGTTGATACCGCTGATGTCAGCGGCGACACCGTGACGCTAACGTCAGCCCCGGCGGAAATCAGTGATATTTTTGATTATATAAAAATAGATATAGATGCAGAACCGAATTCGTTTGAGGTTGACGAATCAAATGTTGGTGAAGGTGTTGAATATTTAGGAAGAGGAGGACGTCAAGATGATTCTATATCAAATGCCACATATGCACGGTCTGATGAGTCCATAATTGATAGCTACCAATTTTTACTTAATTTTCCTCCCGAAAAGCCAGATGATGGATCCCAGTTTTATGGGCAACTTTCTGCATCTGGAAATCTTGATATAACAGACGCTCATTTTGAGATCCAACACGACATGATAAGGTTTGGTGATGATTATCTGAATATATCCTTAAAACTAGAAAGCATTTTATATGTCAGAGGAACCATCACCGGGAAATTTAAAAACGAAGCTACTCTTTTCCCTCTTTGGTTTAATCCCGTTCCCGGTGTTACTATCGGTCTCGAACCAAAACTTTTTGTAGAGGTTGAGGTAATGCTCAATTTTGATGTTACATTGGGAACCATTGCAGGCGCATCATACAATACATACGGTGGTTTTACAAATTTATGTGAGAAACCCAAACTAATAAATGCAAAAGTTGAGGTGGAAGGATCTATATATATAGGTCTTAAACTAGAACCGTTTGTGGATTTTATCAGTAGAAAGTTTGCGAGGTTCTCCTTTGAGGGAAGTGCTGGTGAAAAATATACAGCAAAAAGGAAAAAGGACACGCCAGATGTCCGCCATGATTGCACGCTTTGTCTTGAAGGTGAAGTCTTTATAAGTGCAAATATTAAAGCGAAGTTAGTCCTTCTAGAAGGTACAAAGGCTGAGTTGCGTTTTGAATATGATATATTTTCAGTTGATAAGAAAGTGGCTGACTATTATTATTCGGTTGATCATGACGAGTTTAGCTTATTAGAAACTTGTCCATATAATTCTTATAGAGTTACTTTCCGAGTGAAGGATGAAAACGGAAATCCAATTCAAGGGGCATATCTAAACACAGTACCTGACGATGTATATTTGAGTCATACGGATGAAAATGGTGAGTCTACAAACTTTTTTAAAAATGGGACATATAATTATGATGTTACGGTTATAGGATATTACCGTATTGACAATCTGGGAAACACAGTAGTTGTTGACGATGAAGCACAAACACTGGATTTGGTGTTCAGACCGTGGGGAGATGAGAATCCCACAGATCCCACAGATCCAACAAATCCCACAGATCCAACAGATCCCGAATACGTTCCTCCGACGGGTGTGTGTGGTGAAAATGGTGACAATGTAACATGGACATTGCAAGAAAATGGTGAGCTTGTGATTGCGGGCTCGGGTAATATGGCAAACTTTGAGTATAGCGCACCTTGGTATTCCTATCATTCTTCTATAAAATCCGTAACAATTCAAAGCGGTGTGACATCTATTGGTAAGAATGTGTTCCGATATTGTAGTTCTCTCGAATCTGTCACCATCCCAAACGGCATCACTTCGATTGGCGAGTCTGCGTTCTATTACTGTAGCTCCCTCACAAACATCGTTATCCCCAATAGTGTCACCTCAATTGGTAATTTGGCATTTTTAAACTGCACATCCATCACATCCATTGTAAGTTTGTAAGATAGTTGAGAAATAAGGGGTTAGGGGGAAACGAACGGGTGAAAAAAAGCGGGAAAACCCGGCAAAACTATGTATATCAACGGTTTTAGGCGGTAAAAGACCGCGAAAAAAACGAAAATTTTGCAATCATCTGCAAAGATGGCTGCAAAATTTTTTTTACCCAAAACGGGCGAATTTTTCATTTTTAGTGCCGATCATCTTGTTTAAAAACTGACCGTTTAAAACCGTTTAAATTGATAATCGTTTAAATAGTGCAAAGTATTGATATGCAAAGGCTTAAACGGTTTTAAATTTTTATTTAAACGGCATTATTTTTACCGATTTTAAACAATTAAACGCTTGATTAAAAGAGTGGAGTAATGGCAACCAAATGATTGCTATTAGATTTTCTTGTTGCCATTAAGGTATATCAAGGGTTTGCGGGGTTTTTAGAGCACAAGTTATCAAGTTTTAATGGCAACCAAATCAAAGCCATTATTATTCTATTCTTTCAATTTAAACGGCTTTTAAATGATGTAAAAAAACTCCAAAGAAGAAGTGCTGTCTATGTCTGAAAAACTCACACCGATTTCAGAGCAAATGAAAATAAAGAATGACCATGCTTTTCGTAATAAGCCACTCTTTGGGAGCGGCTTATTTTTTGTTCTTAATTTTTAATGTGAGAGCTTTTTCTAACCTATCGACAAACGATTCGGTTCCAAAGGAACGCTCATGATTCCGAAATGCGAAGATGGCTGCCTTTAAAACCCTTATTTCTTCATCATAGTTTTTTTTCTTTCTGTAAAGTATCGCAAGGCGGTCATATGGGATGGTCGTTCTACTCCATTCGGAAGATACATACTTTTCGTAAATTTCGATTGCCTTGTCGATATTCTCTTTTTCTATACTCATTGCTTCATCAATTTCATTAGAAGCATGTTTTTTATATTCTTGAGCGTCAAAAAACATGCACCATTCAATGTTTGGTCTATAAAAGGCAGCTAAAGTTTCATTAGAAAAAGAACTTCTTAGTGATATGATTTTATAAATAATATTATAATCTTTTTGCTTATCTTCGGATGAAGAAGTATTATACTCTTTTAAAAAATCAGCCTCTTGTCTTGTTTCCGATTGTGTAAAACTCATAAACAATCCCCTTTATGTAAGAATGCCCGTAACCAAGCCCACAGTCCGTAATGTATCAAATTCTTGCACAATAATGTCTTCATATTCCTGATTAAGAGAAACAAGCCGGGTTTGCCGGTGCTCATAGTCAATATGCAATTGTTTACAATATGCATCATTATTAAGTACAAATATACCGATTTGGCCGTTTTCCAGTGCTGGAAGTGAGCGGACAAAAACAATGTTACCGTCTTGATATTTTGGCAGCATGCTGTCGCCGTAGATGCGCACGCAAAAATCAGAATCGGCCGGAATATCGGAGATGTCGACCTCTATTATATCAAAATAATTGTCAGAAAGATAATTACCTAAACCTGCCGATGCTGCTTCATTATATAGTCGCAGAGGTATAGACTTCAAAGATGTTTTTTCTTCATAATTGGTTTGACCAAAATCGTTTGTGATAGTTAAGGTTTCGGTTTTAATTCTTTTATCTTGAAACGGAGCATTTTTTTTATACTGCGGTAAAATGCTGAGTTCCCTGCTTCTTTTTGTAAGTTCATGTTGACCAACTTCATTTAATAAAAAATAGTATTTTATAATTTTGCATAAATCAGATACACTTTGCTCTGTGTAGTTTTCTGCTCGTATAATTTCGGATATAACTATATGGAGTAATGCATCTATCAAGGTTACAGCAGACGACTGTGTTTTTGTATTAGCAAAACGCATTTCTTCTTTGAATAACAAAAATTGCTCAATAAGAGAATCTAATATATCACTCGTTTTCTCTCTGTTATTCAGAAATGTATTACGACTTTCTCCTTTAAGAAACTCGCCACTCACACCAAAAAAGCGCTCTAAAGCAACCATGGTATTAAACCCCGGTTCACGCGTTCCTATTTCATAAGACTTAATTGCTCCAGTGCTTATGCCAAGAATTTTAGCAAGCTCTTTTTGCGTTAAACCCTTGTTTGTTCTGAGTTCTTTTAAGTTTTTAGAAAATATTGATTTGTCCATAATAAGCCCTTCCGCTATTTGGTATTTTTATAATATCAGAAAGAGCTACAAATGTAAACTAAATTAAAAAAAAACACTTGACAGATACAACTGTTACCCTTATAATAAACAACATAGGGCTACAGTTGTATCTTTTTTGGGAGGTGTTATTAAAATGCTGATACCTAAAGCGGCAGAAATTTTTATGCGACGTATGCGGCAGGGGTTGAGCAGTAAAGAGCTTGCTATAAAATCTGGTTTGCCAAATAACGCTATATGGCGCATAGAATCAGGAAAAACAAAGACAACGCACCCTCTGCGGGCGCGGGAAATAGCGAAAGCCCTCAACTGCGAAGTTGAAGATATATTTGAAACAAACGGAGGTTAAACAAATGGAAAACTACATTATCCGCAACGGCTATGAGGACTTAGGCACGGCAGCATCTTTGGAAGAAGCTATGGAAATCTGCGAGGAGTACTGTAACCAGAACGTCAGCTATGAGCTGAAGCGGGTGCTGGAAGCGGATAATGTTACCGTGTTGATTTATCAGTATTGGACGCTCTATCTCGAAACCTTTGTCATATCGAAAGATGTGGAAATCGAAGCAATTGCCTGACACCGGGAGCTATACTCCCCCGTAATGCAGCCGTAGCCGGTCACAAGCCCGGAAAATGCAGAGTGCGGGAGGTGAGGAAATGAATCCGCTGACGAAGGAACAGCAGGAATTTGCGGAAGAGCATCATAACACCGTTTATGCCTTTTTACGCAAGCATAAGCTGCCGGTTCATGATTACTATGACATTGCTGTTTTCGGTTACTTAGCGGCGGTGCAGCAATATCTTGAAAGACGTGACCTTTTGGAAAAATACAGTTTTACGACTATTGCGTATATACAAATGATGGCCAGAGTGCACAACCATTGGAGATACGGCGAGCGCTCTATGCGGAAAGGTTATATTGTCAGCCTTGAAACCATAAATCCTGACGCTGATGATATACTTTTAGTTGAAGCGTTATCTGACGGACAGTTATCCCTTGAAAAACAATATGAACTAAAAGAAGAAATTGCCGAATTTCTATCACTTTTGACCGGCGAGGAAAAAACCGCTCTGCAATTGCAGTACCTCGGATATTCGGCAAAAGAATCTGCAGGCATTTTAAAAAAAAGCCATATCACGGTAAACAATCAAATTGCTTTAGCGCGGAAACGGATAAGACGGCAAAAGCTGATGGAAGAATTCGAATAGCCGAAACAGCGCCGCAAATGCAGAGCGGCGGCTGTCTTACAGGGATTACCTCCTGTAACTGATGATGGCAGGTTAAAAGGTGGTGAATATTGATTGGATAGTATGCTGACGGTGGCGGAGCTTGCCGGATTAAAAGGATGCAGTTCCCAATACATTAAAAAAATGGCTTTGGAGAATAAACTTGTGTGTGAAATGGTCACAAATGATAAAAACCGCAAGAAGTATCTCTTCCCTCTGCGGGAACTGCCCGCCGAGCTGCAAGCGAAATATTACGCTCAGCAGGCTAAAGGGGTAACACTTAATTGTGACAAACCATCACAATACAAGCCAACCAGCAGCCGACCATTTGACAGCTTTACCGCCGAGGAACGGCAGGAAGTTACATTTTGGCTTGACTTGGTTGCCGAGTGGCAGGCATATAGAGCGAAGCCGGGAGCGAAGAAAACCGAGGTCGACAAACAGTTTGAAATCCTTTGCGGCCTGAAATATCCTGACAAAAGCATATCCATCAAGACACTGTACCGAAAGCATGATTATATAAAGCAGAAGGATTTTGAAGCCCTGATTGATAAGCGCGGCAAGGCGCTTTGCGGCAAAACATCCATTGACGATACGGTATGGCAGGCGTTTTTGAGTTTTTACTTGGATGAAGCGCAGCACCCGATTGCACGCTGCTATGAATACACGCAGATGTATGTTCGGGCAGAAATGCCGGAATTGGCCGGCAGATTACCATCTTATCACAGCTTTTACCGGCGAATACAGAAGGATATCCCGGAGGCCGTGGAGGTCTTAGGCCGACAAGGTGAAAAGGCTTTCCGTGACAGATGTGCGCCGTACATACGCCGGGTATATGACGATATGCGCAGCAACGAATGGTGGATCGCCGATAACCATACGTTTGATGTAACGACACTGGACAAAAACGGTAAACAGCACCGATTGTATTTGACCGCATTTTTTGATGCGAGAAGCGGTATCTTTACCGGCTGTCATGTGACGGATACCCCGAGCAGTCAGGCAACGCTGATCGCACTACGCAAAGGCATCCTGAAATACGGCATTCCTGACAATATCTATGTTGACAACGGGCGCGAATTTTTGACCTTTGATGTAGGCGGCCTCGGCCACAGGAAGAAAAAGCCGAAGGACGGAAAAGAGCGGTTTGAACCGCCTCCAATTTTAAAGCGCCTTGATATCAATATGACAAATGCAATTGTACGCAACGCAAAAGCGAAAATCATTGAACGGCGTTTCCGCGATATCAAAGACCACCTGTCAAGGCTCTTTGAAACATACACTGGCGGCAGTGTTGCCGAGAAGCCGGAGCGGCTCAAGGATGTATTGAAAAACGGCAATATTCCGTTGGATGAAAGTTTTTCGGAAACCGTCAACACCCTGCTGGAATGGTATTTTAATGAGCAGGTATATGGCGGCAGCGTAACAGCCGACCGGGGTAAGACACGGATGGAGGTATATGCTCAAAACCTCACCAAACAGCGCAAGGCCTCGCCCGAGGAACTGAATCTGATGTTGATGCGCAGCTCCCGTGCACAGAAGGTCACCCGGCGCGGCGTGCACCTTGATGTTGGCGGGCAGCGGTTCGATTACTGGAATGACGATCTGCTGATGCAATGCCTCGGGCAACAGGTATATTACCGCTATGATCCGGATGATTTGAGTGAGGTGCGAATTTACGACCTAAAGGATCAGTTTGTGATGACCGTGCCGGCAGACAACGAAGCCTTTTTGCGATACGGCGCAAGCAGGGATGCAGTCAAAGAAGCAACCGCAAAAGTGCGGCGTTTTGAAAAAGCCACTAAAGAGGCACTTAAAGGCAGCGTGATCGCCTCCATCGGGCGCAAAACAGCCCTTGACTTGGTACTTGCGGACGCTTACGAAAACATGAATGCAGCGCTTGAGAATAATAAGCTGAATCCGAAAGTTGTTGAATTGCACCGGGCCGTCGAAAAACCATTGTTACGCGAAGCGGTCGGTTTTGACCTCGACCGAATGAATAGAAATGCGCTAAGAAATAACGGAGGTATTGATGATGAGTAAAATCTACAACACTAATCTGCAGCAGCGCTTTGAATCCTTTTTAGCCGAAAAAAGCCTGAGTCAGGCAAAGGCCGCCCCCATGATCGGGGTTAGCCAGACAGCCTTGAGCCAATGGCGCAAAAATAACTATGATAACGGCGATATTGATAAGCTGGAAAGCAAAATTGCAGAGTTTTTCCGCACCGTTGACGAGCAGGAAGAAGCGGCTGCCAAAGCAATGCCATACCGCCCGACGATTGATTATATTCCCACCTCTGTATCGGAGGATGTGCACAAGCTCATCCGTTATTGCCAATTGGAAAAAGGTATGGTTGTTATCCACGGTGACGCAGGCATCGGCAAGACAAAGGGCGCGGAAAAATTCACGCGGGAAAACCCGGCCTCGACCATCTACATTCAGGCAACGCCATCCAGCGGCTCCTTAAAGGGTATTTTAAGGATGCTTGCACGCTCTTTGCGGATCCCGGAATCCTACGGCTCATATCAGTTGATGCTTGACATCCGCGCGAAGCTTGACGGCACAAACAAGATTATCATCATTGACGAGGCGCAGCATTTGAAGCTCAGCGCGCTGGAGGAAATCAGGACACTTTCTGATCCCAACTCCATCACCGGACAGTCCGGCATCGGTATCGTGCTGATTGGCAACACCGAAGTGTATAGCCGGATGATCGGTCGGCAAGAAGCGCAGTTTGCGCAGCTTTTTTCCAGAATTAAAATGAACCGGTATTACAGCACCCGGAAGATTACCCTTGAGGATGTTCAACTGCTGTTCCCGCTGCTGGCAGAGCGCGGCAGTGCTGGGGAGCTGAAATTTTTACACGGTATCTGCCAAAGTAAGTGGGGCGTGCGTGGTGCCGTGAATGTTTACAACAACGCCGTCAATAACGAAAATATTACCCGTGATGGACTATATGATATGGCTCGGCATATGGGTATTGGCGTACTCGGGAGGGATTGAGCATGGCCGACTGGAAAAAGTGCGAATTTTGCGGTGAGGTTGTGCCCGCGTGTAAAGCCTGTGTCATGACTGCCAAAAAGCCCTCAGACCTCTGCGTGAGGGTATATGATTTATGCGAAACCTGCTTTGACAGGATTTTATTGAATAGAAAGGTTGATTGAAATGGCGAATTATAAAAAGTGCGATTATTGCGGTATATTTATGAAACCTTATATGTCCAGCTCAATTGAAATCACAACGCCCAATGAGATTGTTAAGTTAGATTTGTGTAAAAACTGTGTTGTCGAGATAATTAATAGAAAGGTTGATGAAAAATGACTGTGATATATGGTGTTTTGCTTGGCTTGGCTATTGCAACGGTTTTTTGGAAACGAAAAAGAATCATGTGGAGCTGTCGCAGGGCATACAACAAGATGCTGGATAAGGTTTGCAAACAGCTGGCCCCTATTTCTGCAAAAATTGTAGTGCATGATAGTATGCGCATACTTTCGGAACAGATGGAAAAAATGCAGCCCGGCATCTTGCGGCAGCCTGACATTGGCTATGGATATCGCGCCGGAATTACAATACCGGATGATTTTTCGTGGATTTAAAAAAATAGGGCGCAAGCCCTCCTTAATGCAGCCGCTGCCGGTCACAAGCCCGGATGAAAAATGCAGAGTGAGGATTTTATTAGAATGGAGGATCGCAATGGAAGTTTATAAAAAAGTTAGCAAAAGCGGCACCGTTACAATTCCGCGCCTGCTTCGGCATGAATTGGGTATCCACCCTGGCACGCCGATTGTTATCGGTACGACGGCGGGCGGCGGGATCACAATCAAAAAACATGTGCCGGTCTGCCGGGTTTGCGGCGCAACAGAAAAAATTGTTAGATGGAAAAGCGTTGAGCTTTGCAAGAACTGTTATGATCTGATGGGAATGGGGTATGAGGATGAGTGATATTATCAATGAAAATACTGCACCTTCCACGAAAGATTTGTTGAAACTAAAAGTTGCGGAATTGGCAAGGCTGTCTAAGACGATTGAGGATACAAAAGAGCGCATTGATCAGTTGAAGGCATATTTTGAGGCCCTTGCTACAGAGCAGTTGAATGACACGAAGTTGAAAAGCGTTGATTTTTGGGGGCATAGCTCCCGTGTCATTGTTACCGAGAGCGAAACGGTCAAGCCGGTTTCCGTTAATATTCTGCGGCGTGTTTTTGGTGAGCTTAGCAAGGAATTCATAAAAGAGGAAGTTACATATAAGCTTTCCGATCCTTGTAAGCGTTTGCTGGCTGCTGTGTTTTGCGGAAATTATACCGAGGGCAGCGTTGAGGAATTGATCGCCAGCATTACGGATGATGAGAAGCTGCAGGCAACTTTGAAGAAAAAGCTTCGCGGGCGTTATGAAAAGGATAAGGCCACGATGATCGCTTTGACCGGCTGCTCCGAGCAGGAGGCCAGCGATAACGCTTATCTTGCCACCGAGGTGCTCAATTGGGGCTGGCTGCTGCAGATTTTACAGGCCGCCGAATGGCAGGGTTCAACGCAGGAGGCCATTGATCTGATCCGTGCGGCGGTAATTGTTGACACGGGGCTTAAAGTTACTGTGGAAAGCGAGGGCTGACGATGCAATACATGAAAGAAGAATGGCTTGCCGAATTAAAGTGCCGCTTTGGTGATGATATAACAAAATGGGCTTTTGTGTGCCCGGCTTGTGGAAGAATCACCACATTGCAGGAAATCAAGGATGTGGGCGGTGAACCAAATGATGGATATACGAAATGTATCGGCAGGCTGAATGGAAAGGGCGTAAGCGGTGCCTCTCTGAAAAAAGGCCGGCATCCGAAAGATGGTTGTGATTGGGCGGCATTCGGGCTTTTTGGAACGCTCGGAAAAGGTGATGTTGTCGTGGGCGACAATGGCAAGATGATTGATGTGTTCCGGATGGCCGACGCACCGAATATAGAATAAAAGATTGGAGGATCCGCACATGGTAACGGCAGAGCAGCGCAAGACGGTTTTTGGATTATGTAAATCATTGGGGCTTGATGATGATAACCGCCACGCCATCATGGAAAGAATCACCGGCAAAGAATCCCTGAAAAATTTATCGGAAAAAGAAGCTTGGAGCGTTATCTATGAATTGCGCAGGCTGCAGAACGGTGCGGCTCCTCAAATAGGCAGGCCGGCAACGAAAAAACATACCGAGGTGCCGGGCGGTGCGACAGAGGGCCAACAGCGCAAAATCTATGCGCTGATGTATGAGCTGATTGATTATGACATGGCCCCCAGCAGCGCGACACTTGGCGAACGGCTTTGCGGCATTATTGAAAAAGAGCTGAAGCTCAACGCCACGCCACAAAAGCCTTTTGCATGGCTCAAATATAAGGACGCAAATAAATTGATTGAGCTGATTAAAAAGTATATCGCATCGGCAAAACGAAAGGCGGGTGGAAAACGTGAATGAGCGTATTGTTGATTTGCTTACGCTGGATGACCTTACCGAGGATCAGCGGACGATTGCGGAGCTGATTGGTTTTGATAACTATAAAGAGCTTGTAGAGGTGTTTGCCGGTGAATATATCTACCTGCCGAAATTTGAGAGCAAAGAACGGGAAATCCGCAACCAGAGGATTATTGATGAGTTTGACGGAGCAAACTTTTCAGAGCTTGCAAAAAAGTATGGATTGACAACGGTTTCCATCCGGTGTATTGTAGCGGTAAAGCACAGAGCGCTGAAAGCAAACCCCCTGCAGGATGCGCAGCTTTCATTGCTTGATTTTAATTAATTTGAGTATTTAAGCCCTTTATTTCCCCCCTTATTACAAAATATGGTACTACTATCCTAAAAGATAGCAGTGCCTTATTTTTTTGTTATTGGAGGAAAAACAATGAATCCTTGGGTATCAATTTCTATTCCTATTATTTCCGGGGTCATTATTGGCATCATTAGTTTTTTTATGAAACGCTCTGTATTTTTACAAATCGACGAACTCAAGCAAATTGTGAAGGAAGTTAAAGACAAAAGCGTTGCCCGGCATGATTATGATTTTGCGATTTGTGAGTGCCGGGACGATATCAAAAAAATACGGCAAGATTATACTCCCCGGAGTGTGCATACGAAAGATATCGACGAATGCAAAGGCGATATTAAACGCATTACCGAAGACTACATAACCAAAGAGGATTTTTTTCGTGAGCAGGCAAAGACAGACCGCAAGCTTGACCGGATTATGGATATTCTCCTTGAAATGAAAGGCGGCGAAAAACGTGGGTAAGGATGATTTGATTAAAAAGCTCCGGCAGGGCAATTTTGTTCGCGCCAACGGCGAAGTGCTGCGCATGATCAATCTGCTGCGCTCCAAATACAACAAGCTATCGGGCATCGGGCGCGTACTTGCAGAACGTGGCATCGCCGAGGATGAGTTTGTGGACTCCGTCAATTTTTTGGCTGAAGAGGGCTATATCCATTTGCGGGAAGTTGCCACTAAAGAGGCCGCCTCGCTGGCCGACAGCGACTATGCAGACCTCGAAGCAAAACTCACCGGCAAAGGCATCCGGCTGCTGGCTGGCGGTATCACCGACAATCAAATAGAAATATAGCACGAAAGGACGGGTTCCGGCATGGCACACAAAAACCGCAAGCATAGTATTATTGATGAGCTTGATCCCGCCCTCAAGGACACCGTGGAGCAGATGCTGCTGGCCGGCGCGACATATTCGGAAATTGTTACATATCTAAAATCCCACGATGTGGGTATTTCCCTTTCTTCTGTTTGCCGGTACGCGCGGAGGCTTACCGGTGACCTGCAGGAGCTGAGCATCATCAATGAAAACATGCGCCGGATGATGGAAGAGCTGGATAAATATCCACAGCTTGACACAACGGAAGTCCTCATACGCCTTGCCAGCCAAAATGTGTTTAATGCCCTTTCCAGCGCCAGCGAAGAGGACTGGCAGAATGTCAAACTTGATAAGATGCTGCGTGAGAGCACTGCTCTGATCAGGGCCACTGCCTACAAACGACGCACAGAAATGCAAAACCAAGAAACGACTGAGGCCGGTTTGGAGGCCGTCAAGTCACTGATCTTTGAAGCGATGGCAAAGGAACGCCCCGAGCTATACAAACAGGTCAGCGCGTTTTTGAGCGAGAAAAAGCAGTCGGGCATATAGGAAGGTGGCAACAAAATGAATTACAAATGGTATGCGTTGAAGGTTATAACCGGCAAGGAACTTGCTGTGCGTGACGCACTGGAACAGCTCCGCATCCGCGCCGCCGTGCCGCAGGAGGAACGGTTGATCCGCAGCAAGGGCGAGTGGAACACAAAGCTATATACCCTCTTTGTCGGGTATGTGTTTGTCTATATTGCATACAACGCCGACAACTATTATGCTATCCGGGCGGTCAACCATGTGCTGGATTTTTTACGTTACGGCGCGGAGCCTGTGCCGCTGACCTATCTCGAGGCAGAATGGATCAGGCAGCTTGCCGGCAACGGGCAGCCCCTCAAACCCTCGGTGATCCGTCTTGACGGCGAGGGCAATATCCGGGAGATTAACGGCGTGCTGGAGCACTTTGCGGCACGAATCATCAAATACGACAAACACGCCAGAAAAGCGCACATTGAAGTATCTATTGGCCCTGAAAAAAAAGAACTGCAGCTCTCCGCTGTTTTAGATGAAGACAACGATGCCGAAGCCGGCGACGAACCGTCTGAAGAGGACGAGGACACAGGATAACTTAAAAGTTTAAAATGAAATCGTTTAAGCCTGCCGCTTGATTCGTCGCGGCAGGCGAAAACGGTGGATATACAGACAGCTGCCCGGCACGATAGCGTGCCGGAATGGCAACGCATAGGCAATTCTAGAAGGTTTTTCCTTTTGTATATAAGTATCATATATATTTGCCGTTTAAAAACGCGCACAACCCGTTTAAATTCCTTTTGTTGCGGGTGGGCGGTAAATTACAGGATATAAACCAGAGCCGCCCACAGGCAAACTGTGGCGGTATTTTTTATTTGCGGGAGGTGATCGCGCATGAAACAGAAACAGAAAGCCGGCATTAATACCTTAATCGGCGCGATTGCTGAAGCGGAAAGCAAGCGATATAATGATGATTCTGAAAATTTAAACGATTTGCGCGAGCTTATTAAACGCTCTTTGTACGCGGATGATGCACTCGGAAAACTTGCGCTGCGGTCTGAGTTTGAGGCGGGGCTGCCTTTAACCGGTGAAAACGGCATCCGGCGCAAACTGGCATCTATGGATATGGAGTTTTTCGGCCGGGCGTATTTCCCGCACTATTTTTCCCGTCCTTCTCCGGACTTTCACCGGGAACTTGACGATATCTGGAACAACGGCGTACTCAAGGGGCTTGTGCCGCGCACTCCCGCCGATGTTAAAAAGATAAGCCGCCTGCCGGGCTGCCGGCGCGCGGTCGCCGCGCCCCGTGGTCACGCAAAATCCACCACGCTCACATTCAAAGGTACGATGCACGCCGTGTGCTATGGATATAAGCATTACCCGATTATCATTTCGGACAGCTCCGACCAGGCAGAGGGCTTTTTAGATAATATCCGCGTAGAGTTTGAAGAAAATGAAGCCATTCGTGAGGACTTTGGGAACTTGGTCGGCAATGTCTGGCGCAGTAATGTGTTGATCACGCGCACCAACATCAAGATTGAGGCAATCGGCAGCGGAAAAAAAATCCGTGGCCGAAAGCACCGGAACTGGCGGCCTGACCTGATTATCCTTGACGATGTGGAAAACGATGAAAATGTCCGCACGCCGGAACAGCGAAAAAAGCTTGAAAACTGGTTTCTTAAAGCAGTATCAAAAGCCGGTGATGATTACACCGACATTATCTATATCGGCACATTGCTGCATTATGACAGCTTGCTGGCAAAAACGCTGGCGAACCCGGCATATATCGCGGTCAAGTATAAAGCGGTCATTACCTTTTCTAAGGCTGATGACCTCTGGCAGCAATGGGAACATATCTTCACGGAACTTGCCAACCCGAACCGGGCAACTGACGCAAAAAGTTTCTTTGAATCAAACCGGGCCGCCATGCTTGAAGGTACTGCCGTACTTTGGGAAGAAAAGCTTTCCTATTATGACCTTATGGTTATGCGCGTGTCTGAAGGTGAGGCCTCCTTTAACTCAGAAGAACAAAACGAACCGATAAATCCGGATGATTGCATTTTCAATGAAGAGTGGTTCGATGAATACAACGAAGCCGAAATTGATTTCAAAAGCCGGGATTATGATTTCTTCGGGTTCGTGGATCCTTCACTCGGGAAAACAAAAAAGAGCGACTATTCCGCAATCCTCACAATGGCCAAACATAAGGTTTCCGGATATATGTATGTGGTTGATGCCGACATCGAACGGCGGCACCCGGATGTGATTATCGGTGACATTTTGGAAAAAGAGCGCTGGCTCAGAAAGAGCTTCGGGCGGGGATATAAAAAGTTCGGCGCGGAAACGAACCAGTTTCAATGGTTTCTCAAAGAAGAACTGGCGAAGGCCTCGGCCCGCGTTGGCCTGTATTTGCCTATTGAAGAGGTGCAGCAGTATAGTGACAAAATCATGAGGATTCTAACGCTGCAGCCGGATATCAAAAATAAGTACATTAAATTCAATAAAAAGCATAAACGTCTGCTGGAACAGCTCCGTTACTTTCCGATGGGGGCACACGATGACGGCCCTGACGCGCTGG